>QKAI01000203.1 GCA_003246505.1 Spirochaetaceae bacterium
GTCGGCCTGAACGGCATGACCAAATCGGTTATCGCCACACTGGGCAACCCGGTGGTCGCCGTAGGCCTGGGACTCCTCATCGCCATCTACGGACTGGCGGGGAAGGTGGAGAGAAAGAAGGTCGTGGAAACCCTGGACCACTCCATCAAGGACGCGGGCATCATCGTCTTCGTTACCGGGGCCGGCGGCGCCCTGGGTGCTGTACTCAAAGCAAGCGGAGCCGGCGAGGCTATCGCCGATATTCTGGTCCAGGCCCATATACCCGGCATCGTCCTTCCCTACATCATGGCTTTCCTGCTCCGCATCGTGACCGGTTCGGCCACGGTGGGCATGCTGACCGCCGGATCCATCTCCGCCCCTATCCTCATGACCATGGCCGGGGTGAACCCCTACATGGCCGGACTGGCCTGCTGTATCGGATCCATCGGTATAACGAACCTCCACGACAGTTACTTCTGGGTGGTCAACCGGACGACGGGTCTGACCGATGTGAAGGAGATGCTCTGGAACTGGTTCGGAGCCGTACTGGCCCTTTCGGGCGCCGGTCTGGTCGTTCTTTTTGTCATGAACCTTATCGTTGGTTAAGTTTCTTACATTTCTATCTTCAGGGCTCCCCGCGGGGGGCCCTTCTGTTTATAAGCTGGCCGGCGGGTTTATCTTTTATTATACTGTAACTATGAAATACAGAAGGTTAGGAAAAACAGGCTACGAGGTATCGGAGATTTCACTGGGCACATGGCAGCTGGGCGGCGGATGGGGCAAACCCTTTGATGAGGAGGAGGCCTACCGCACCCTGAATCTGGCCATAGACAGGGGGATTAATTTTCTGGACACCGCCGACGTCTATTCCGGCGGGCTGAGCGAAAAAGCGGTGGGACGGATCATCCGGGAACGGAAGGAAGAGGTCGTCCTGGCTACCAAGGCGGGCCGCCGTCTCAACCCCCACATCGCGGCGGGCTACACCCCGGAAAACATCGGGGGATTCATTGAGGACAGCCTCAGGAATACGGGATGCGAGGCCCTGGATCTGGTGCAGCTCCACTGCCCCCCCACGGACGTCTATTATCATCCGGAGCTGTTCGAGGCCCTGGATAAAATAAAGAAGGACGGGAAGATCCGCCACTACGGGGTGAGCGTGGAACGGGTGGAGGAAGCTCTCAAGGCCATCGAGTATCCCGGCGTGGAAACGGTTCAGATCATATTCAACATGTTCCGCCAGAGGCCGGCGGATCTCTTCTTCGCCCGGGCGGCGGAAAAGGATGTGGGAGTCATCGTGCGCGTTCCCCTGGCCAGCGGCCTGCTCACCGGAAAATTCAGCCGGGAGACCAGCTTCGGGAAGGAGGACCACCGTACCTTCAACCGCAACGGAGAAGCCTTTGACAGGGGGGAAACCTTCGCGGGCATTCCCTACGGGAGGGGCCTGGAGGCGGTGGAAAAGCTGAAGGGGATCTTCCCCGGCGAGGAGCTTCTGGTCATGCCCGCCCTCAAGTGGATCCTCATGTTCGACCAGGTCAGCTGCATCATCCCCGGAGCGAGCCGCTCCTCCCAGGTCACATCCAACATCCAGGCCTCCGACTACCCCGCATTGAGCGGAGAGGTTATGGGGAAGGTGCGCGCCGTGTACGACGAGTACATCCGGCCCCACGTCCATCAGAACTGGTAAGCCGAAACTCGGGCATCTTAAAAAGATGACCGCCGGATAAGGCGGGGCTGAAGTATAATGCGGGATTCTTTCTGTTCCGTAATGAACCGGGACGCCAGAATCCCCATCTCCCTGAAGTCCACCGACAGGGAGGATACCCCCTTGCCGATGAATTCCAGAATGGGGGTTTCGTTATAGACGATGAGCCCCCCGTCCCTGCCCGGCTCCCAGCCCTTCTCCCGGAAGATCTGGAGAAGGCGGACCATGTCGTCGTCGCTGTTGACGATGAACCCCCGGTTCCGGCGTATTTCCCCCTCCTCCCCGGGGGGCAGGATGGCACCGGGAATCCTCTCCTCTTCTAAGAATTCGGTGAACGCCTCGAAGGTGGCCTGGGGATGGGGATTGTTCCGGGAACGGATGAGATAGAGCCCCTCGTAACGGGCGATGTCACTCCTCATCCGCCGGAGTATCCCGGTGAAGCCCTGCCGGAAATCCTGGCAGACGTAGTGGCGCACCAGGTCCTTGTACTCGTCCCGGTCCAGGAGGAGCAGATTGCTCCGGTCCAGCTTTTCCAGGAGGCCGGGAACGTCCCCGTGCCCCGGGGGCTTGATGAGAAAGTGGGTGTACCGGCTGCTGTAGGAGTTGATCAGACTTCTGAAAACGTCCATGTTGTTGTTATGGAAATAGATATCCGTCCGTATGGACGGATCGGTATGGTCCATGTAAGCCCGGTACAGGGTCTGCATGTAACTGTTGAAGGTGTTGAGGATCAGCATGACCCGGGGGGCGTCGTTGATCCTGTCGCTTATGAGAAAGAACCCCTTGCCCGGTACCGAATCGATCAGTCCGGCCTGGCGGAGAGACCTATAGGCCTTGACCACGGTCTCCTTGGCCACCCGGTGGCGGCTGCTGATCTCATTGATGGAGGGCAGAAGATCCCCCGGGCGGATTTCCTTCCGGGAGACCTTCTCCTTCAGGTCGTTGATAATAATCTGGTATTTCGTCAGATTCTGCAATTCTTCCCCTGAACGGTATTTTACTAGCTTTTCAGACTGCCGTAAAGGGCCTTGTCCGATTTGAGAATCCCGTACTCCACGCCCCGGATCTCCGCCAGACCTCTCAGCCGACCGATGGCGGTGTAGCCCGGATTGTCCGCGGCAGGTTTGGCCAGGTCGTCCAGCATGGTGTGCCCGTGGTCGGGGCGCATGGCCAGCCGCCAGTCCGCCCGTCCCGCCTTCTTCCGGGAAGCCATCTCCTCCAGCAGGGCCTTGACCACTTCGTACATGTCCACGGAGCCCTCCAGGTGGTTGGCTTCGAAAAAGCTGCCGTCGGCGTTCTTCTGGGTGCTCCTCAGGTGGGCCACCTGGATCCGGGAACCGAACCGGCGTATCATATCGGGGAGGTCGTTGTCCAGGCTGGCGCTGTAGCTGCCCGTGCAGAAGCAGAGGCCGTTGGCCGGGCTGTCCACCATGGCCAGCAGATCCTTCACGTCGTCGGCGCAGCTGACGATGCGGGGAAGGCCCATGATGCTCCAGGGGGGATCGTCCGGGTGGACCGCCATCCTCACCCCCGCCTTCTCCGCCACGGGTATGACCGCTTCCAGGAAGAGGCGGTAGTGCTTCTTGAGGGTGTCCCGGTCGATGCTGTCGTATTTGGCCAGCATGGCCCGCACGTCCTCGATGGAGAGGCCCATCTTGGTTCCGGGGAACACGTCGATCAGGTCCCTCTCAAAGGACTTCCTCTCCTCCGGGGAGAGGCTGTCGAAGAAGGCCTTCGCCTGTTTCTGCTGCTCCGGGGTGTAGTCCCCGGGGGCTCCCTTTCTCTGGAGCAGGTAGATGTCGAAGGCGGCGAACTGGACCGGATCGAAGTAGAGACACTCGGAGCCGTCCTCCAGTTTGTGGGTCAGGTCGGTCCGGACCCAGTCAAGCACGGGCATGAAGTTGTAAATGACCACGTCCACCCCGGCCTTGCCCAGATTGGCCAGGCTGGTTTTGTAGTTTTCGATATACTCCTCGTACCGGCCGGTGCGGGTTTTGATGTCCTCATGGACGGGAACGGACTCCACCGCCGCCCATCTGAGGCCGTTCGCTGCGAGATGATTTTTCCTTTCCAGGATCGCATCCAGGGGCCAGGCTTCCCCGTAGGGGATCTGGTGGAGGCTGGTAATGACCGAAGTGGCTCCGGCCTGCTTTATAAAATCGAGACTGACCGGATCATTCGGTCCGTACCATCTGAAAGACTCTTCCATAGCGAGCATAGTGTTTCTCCTGATTTCTTTTTATATTAAACGCCCGAATAGGCGGAGAATCCCCCGTCCACCGGTACGATGATGCCGTTGACGAATCCGGAGGCCCCCGAATCCACCAGCCAGTAAAGGGTGCCCAGGAGCTCCTCCGGCTCTCCGAACCGCCCCATGGGGGTGTTGTTCAGGATCTTCTCGGCCCGGGGCTTGAAGGAACCGTCCGGATTGAAGAGAAGGTCCCGGTTCTGATTGGTCAGGAAGAATCCCGGGGCTATGGCGTTGACCCGGATTCCCACCCTGGCCATGTGGACAGCCAGCCACTGGGTGAAATTGCTCACCGCCGCCTTGGCCCCGGAATAGGCGGGGATCTTGGTCAGGGGGGTGAAGGCGTTCATGGAGGAGACGTTGACGATGCAGCAGTCCTTCCTTCCCACCATGGAGCGGGTAAAGATCTGGGAGGGGAGCAGGGTGCCCAGAAAGTTCAGGTCGAATACGAAGCGGATGCCCGCCTCATCCAGATCGTAGAAGGTCTTGAAGTCGCTCTTCTCCAGATCTTCCGGGGTCATGAACTCGTTATCAGTGGTGCCCTTGGGGTGGTTTCCCCCGGCGCCGTTTATGAGAATGTCGCAGGGGCCCAGCTCTTCCCGGACGGTTTTTTCCGCTTCCAGGAGGCTCTCCTTCTGCAGAACGTTCGCTTTGACCCCAATGGCCCTGTAACCTCTGCCGCGGAGATCCTCCGCCACTTTCCCCGCCGCCTCTTCGTTCAGGTCCAGAATGGCCACGGAGGCCCCCGCCGCAGCCAAAGCCCCGGCGAAGGAGGTTCCCAGAACCCCGCCGCCCCCGGTGACGACGGCCACTTTGCCGGAAAGATCCGGTTTGACTTCTGCCATATGCAACTCCTTATCGATCAGTCTGTACCGTACTATACTGTACTATCTCCATTCTGTCAAGCCGGAATCTTCCCTTCCTCCTGAAGCATAAGTTCTGTTTATATCTACATAAAAATAACTCGTTTTAAAAGATATTGAAATATCGATATAATAATATTGAAAATTTCTCCTGTACCGGACTCCCGGCGTCAGGAGCGGAGGTAAATATGAACAGTAAAGTCAAGGCGCCCT
>QKAI01000202.1 GCA_003246505.1 Spirochaetaceae bacterium
ACCATTCATTCCAATACGGGCCCTATAGCCAGATCCTTCAGAAAAAGTACATCTATATGATAGGTGAAGCGGCCTTCTCCGGGATCCTGCTCGTTCTTTTTCTATATAATTTATTTCTTTTTTTAGGAAGGATATATACAGTTTCCAGTTTCTACTTGAGTATAATCTCCCTTGTGTTCTGCGTGAGAGGGTTGATGACGGGTGAGGTTATGATTGAAATCCTCTTTCCCTGTGTGGCCATGGAGACAGCATTCCGATGGGATTATATCCTCCTTTATCTCGGGGCCCTCTTCATCATTCTTTTCATATGCAATATTTACCAATCTCGCAAGGAGTTATCGAAATTCATATCAATCGCTCTATGTTCGGCGGGAGGCCTTCTGGCCCTGTTTTCCCTTATCGTACCCCTTCCTGTTTTGAGTAGAAGCATCTTTGTCCTGGAGTCCTACGGGCTGGCGGTCATAATTTTCTGCCTCGCTAAAATCGTAGCCATGATTGTCCGCAGGGAGAGGAACAGTAGAATCCTTTTAATTGGAATTCTGCTCTTCTTCACTCTCGTCTGTTATAATATTTACAGCATTAGCAGGGGGGTCATCCTTTTCGAGACGTTACAGCTGGGGCTACTCCTGTTTCTGCTTTCCAATTTCATGGTCCTTACGATTCAGTTCGGCAAATCCCATCATCAGGTGAAACAGCTTTCCAGGGAGCTGGAGCAGGAAGTGGCCCGCCAGACGGAAGAGCTGAGACAACTCTCCCGTACCGATCCCCTTACGGGAATTAATAATCGGCGCAGGTTTACCGAGCTTGGTGAGAGGGAAGTCGCCATACATAGCCGGTACGGGAGACCGCTCTCCCTCATTATGATGGACCTGGACCATTTCAAAAGAATCAATGATGAATACGGACACAGTACGGGAGACCGGGCTCTTATTTATATGGCGAAGCTCTGCCTTGAGGAGATTCGGGAGTCGGATATTCTGGGACGTCTCGGGGGAGAGGAATTCGCCTTGATTTTGCTGGAAACTGATCTACCGGAAGCTGCGGCGAAGGGGGAAAGGATCAGGGCCCGCCTGGAAAAAACAACGGGACGGAAAAACCATAGCATTCCCCCCATGACCGTCAGCATGGGTATCATCTGTTTCAGGCGGGATGAATCCCTGGAGGGGGGACTGGAGCGTTCCGACCGACTCCTTTACAGGGCTAAGAGCGATGGTAGGAACAGGGTCGCGGCCGGTTGTGGTGAAACGGACGGAATGGATTTGTTGCTCACCTAACCCTCCTTCGGGCTTTTGATTCCCGATATCCCATCCGGCAGGGGAACCTACTCCCTGCGAATCATTCTCACCGAAACACCGGAAAGGGATAGGGCCCTGTTTCTCCCCATGACCGTCAGTATCGGCCTGGTTTCCCTGAGGGAGGGCCGGAACCGGGTTATCCCTAGCTCAGGAGATTCTCAAAGGCCCGATTGATCCGCTCTTCCTTCTCATTTCTGATCCCTTCCAGGCCAGTGAGCGCGTCCCGGGCCGGGCCCAGGTTCAGATTGCCCGTGGTACCCGGGTAGGTGCGGGTCTTCAGGGACTCCACCGGATCCCGGGATTCCAGGGCATCCAGATTCAGGCCCACCTCCCGGTAGGCATCCCGGAAGCTGGCCCCGCCGGCCACCAGTTCCAGGGCGTAATCGGTGGCATAGATATCCGGGGTAAATCCTTTCATCAGGTTCTCCCGGTTCACGGACATCTTCTCTATGGTCAGATCCATGATCCCCAGGGAGATGAGAATCAGGCGGCAGCCCTTGAGAAAGGGTTCCTTGGTCTCCTGGAAGTCCCGGTTGTACCCGGAGGGCAGGGACCGGACGATGTTCTTAACCTGGGAGGCATAGGCGGACAGGGTCCCCGATTTGGCCCGGAGCAGCTCCAGCCCGTCGGGGTTCTTCTTCTGGGGCATGATGCTCGATCCGGAACAGAGATCCATGGGCAGGGAGAAGTAGCCGAATTCGGGGAGGGAGAAGAGGATCAGGTCCTGGGCCATCTTGCTGAGGGTCAGGCCGGTCTGGTCCACCAGATCCAGGGTCATCGATTCCATGCGCCCCCGGGAGTTATTCACGTAGAGCACATTGTTCTGCACCCGGGAGAAACCCATCAGGTCCGCCGTCATCTGCCGGTCCAGGGGCAGGGGCACCCCGTAGCTGGCCGCCGATCCCAGGGGGTTCTGGTCCGCGATGTCGAAAAGGGCCGAGGCCATACGGAACTGGTCGATCAGCTCCTCCGCCCAGGCCGCGAGCCAGAGCCCCACCGAGGAGGGCATGGCGATCTGCATATGGGTCCGGCCGGGCATGGGGGTCTCCCGGTGCATCTCCGCCAGATCGAGAAGGCGGGAGGAAAGCTTACCCAGGGCCTTCATATAGTCAAGAAGGAAGGTGCGGGTAAAAAGGCGCAGGGCTGTTATCACCTGATCGTTGCGGCTGCGGCCGGTGTGAATCTTCTTGCCCGCTTCGCCGATGTGGGCGGTCAGATAGTTCTCTATGGCCGTATGGCCGTCCTCGTCGCTCCTGAGGATGGGAAATTCCCCCTTCCCGTGCAGCTCCAGGATCTCCCCTATCCCTTTTTTGAGGGACGTCAGATCCTCTTCGGTGAGGATACCCACCCGGGTCAGCATGGTGCCGTGGGCCGTGCTGGCCAGGCAGTCGGAGACGATCAGTTCCTGATCGAGCAGGTAGTCGCTGCCCACGGTAAACTCTTCTATCAACTCATTTAACTCGTAATTTTTCGCCCAGATCTTGCTCATGGGGAGTATTATAGCCTGTCCCCCTCCCCGTGGCAATGGAGTGATTCACGGAAAAGACACAGGAAATCTTTGTTAAATTCCCGGCGATAGGATATA
Source organism: Spirochaetaceae bacterium (assembly GCA_003246505.1). Classification (GTDB taxonomy): domain Bacteria; phylum Spirochaetota; class Spirochaetia; order DSM-2461; family DSM-2461; genus SZUA-368. The sequence continues at coordinate 2,881 of QKAI01000202.1, forward strand.
GTTTAGCCATGAGCAGAAAATTCTACCCCATGGTATTATTCCTCCTGTGCGGATACCTGTACGGGGAGGGTTGGAGCGTTCAGACCGGTCTGGGTTATCAATTCTATACTTTCCATGCCCGGGAGGGTGCCACAGAATTGGATTCCCGTTACAATATTCTTGGTCTGGATCTGGGAGCGGTCCTGCCGCTGAGCAGTAGCTGGGAGATCCGATCCTCCCTGTTTCTGGGATTTCCCCTGAGCAGCGCCGTCTATGTGGGGGGGGAACTCTTCAGCGAGCCCGATCTCTCCCTCTATGACAGGTATTGCTATTTTCTCAATTTCGACGGAGGGCCTTTTTATCGGATAGGATGGAAATCCTCCTCCCTCTCCCTGGGGTCGATCTTCAGTTTTGATAATCTGGTTCTGGTATCCCGATATGCAGAACCGGGGTATCTCCTCTCCTATACCTTCGGTTTGGGTTTGGCCGGCCATTTCGAGTACTATCTGAAGAACTGGACCCTCTATGCGGATCTGAGGGGGAAGTGGAATTTTCTGGAAACCCTGGTCCATCACAGCGATTTCTCCTATGCCTGGGGCGCGGGGCTCTCCCTGGGGCTTGTCTGGAGGTTTTGATGAAGAAAATCTATATATTTGGGGGACTGCTTCCCGTTTTGCTTCTCCTGTCCTGTCCCATCCCTTCCGATGGATTAAACCGCTCCCTTCTCGATTCATTGATCTATTCCGATCCCAATGGGAAATCCACCGCATGGACAATTATGTACTATGTGGACGCTGACAATGATTTGGAGAGTTATCTTCTGGATGATAACTATGAACTCTCTCAGGGGATGGAATCCACGGAGATCGTAAATGTCATCGCCCTGGTGGACCGAATTTCCGGCTACTCCGCCGACTCCGCTATTCTGGGATCAAATTTCACCGACACGAAACTCTTCCGGATTGGCGCCGATGAGATCTATCCACTGGAAGGGGGCGGCTATTTTCCGGATATCGGAATGGCGAAATCCGGTGAGTACAATATGGGTGACGGGGAAACTCTCAAAACATTCATAGAGTACTGTAAAGCCTATTACCCCGCAGACAATTATGCTTTGATTTTTTCCAATCACGGGGGAGGAGTGAAAGGATCATCTGAAATCAGTCAGAGCATTGCCCTTGGGGGTGGATTGGTTTCTAATGTCCTCCCTGCCCTTGTAGAAAAAGCCATTTGCTACGATTCGACATCCGGCGATGACAGCCTCTCAACTGCAGAGATAACGAATATTCTGGATAATCGGCATTCTGTAGACCTATTGGTGTACGACGCCTGTGTCATGGGGCTTTTGGAAATCGCCTATCAGTACAGACCGGAGAGCGCCGGTGGTGATGAGGGTGAATTCTCCGCCGATTACATGGTGGCATCGGTTCCAAATGTCTGGGGATACGGATTGCCTTATGATAGAGTTTTCTCTCGGTTGTCTGAGTCTAAAACGGGTGATGCTGGCCATGACAGTACGGTTGTGAACGGTTCTTCCTACCCAGTTCAGTATTTCGATCCTTCCACCATGTCCGGAGAGGATTTCGGAAGGATCATTGTGGAAGAGCAGGAGTGGGATACCCAGCATGTTAATTCAACATCGGCCCAATCCTTTTCCCTCTATAACCTGGATTATTCCGACGATGTGGTCGATGCTTTTGATGATTTGTCAGCGGGCAATCTAAAATCTACTTACAATTCAACTACTTTGCAGAATCTCCGTAGCGCTATAGGAAGCGGTCTGACCTATTCCGACTATGTGGCCTATCCTCACTTTGATCTTTATGCCTTGGCTCTTAATAGATCGGATTCTGCCCTGCAAACCGCCGTTAACAATATGGTAGCCGCCTCCTTCGGTGATTTTTCCGGATTTTCGGTAAATGGAAAACACGGATTAGGTTTTTTCTTTACAGACGGGAACGCCTCCTATACCAGTTCCTCCACTGGGGAAACAAAAACGGCATGGGCCTGGCAGTATTGGTATACGGGAGAGTCCTTCGGTACCAGCGTCGAATACGGCCAGCTGGCCTTCTGTAAGGAGAGGAGCGGTTTTACCACCGATAACGTGGACAGCTGGTTTGAACTGCTGCAGTTTCTCTATAACCC
>QKAI01000402.1 GCA_003246505.1 Spirochaetaceae bacterium
GGGGGTGCCTAATAACCGGCTCGGCCCCTTCGCGGGAAGGGGCAAATACATATCCTATCCCATCGGGGGACGCTGGTCAACTATACCCTGACCCAAACCAGCATCTCCCCTTCCGCCCTGTTATTCCAGGCATAGTAGGGGATGAAGATCAGTTCCGCCGGCTCCGTGCCCGGTGCCCGGTCCGTATAGATCGTCTCCGATGGGGAGGACTCCCTTAACCCCTGCGCCCTGATGCGGTTGACCCCATCCAGAAGGTCCTTCCTGAACTCCACGTCAAAGGGGGTCTCCCTCTTAAGGATCAGGGAGGAGAGATCCTTCCCGTTGTCCGCCTCTTCCAGACAGTACACCACCGGTCCCATCACCAGGGCGCCCCTGCCCGCATTCTCCTGAAGCTTCGTCGCGGAGTACATCACTCTGACGGGCATGGCAAAGCTTAATTCCACCCGGTCCCCCTCCTGCCAGATACGGTCCAGAATCACATAGCCCCTCTCCCGTGTGGTCTCGCAGGCTTTGCCGTTGACAAGGACGTTCCATTCCCGGCACCAACCGGGGATCCTCATCCGGAGGGCGAAGGGTGTCTCCGCCGCCCCTTTGACCTGGATACCCACGGACCCCTCCCAGGGATAGTTGGTTTTCTGTTCCAGGGTGATCTCCCTGCCCCGGATCTCAAACCGGGAACTGCTGTCACCGTAGAGATTGATCCCCGGACCATCCCCGGCCTGGAAATACATGTACTGCCCCAGGGAAGCGAGGAGCCTTGCCAGATTAGGAGGGCAGCAGGCGCAGGCGAACCACTTCTGGCGCACCGGCTTCACATGTTCCTTGTCGTGGCGCCTCAGGCAGCTCTCCGGTTTGACTTCCAGGGGATTGACGTAGAAGAACCGGGTCCCGTCCTGGGACATGCCGCTGAGCACGCCGTTGTAGAGCGCCTGTTCAAGGACGTCGATATAACGGCTTTCCCCATCCATGAGGAACATGCGCTGGGCCCAGAAGATCAGGCCGATGGAAGCGCAGGTCTCGTTATAGGCCCGGTCATTGGGCATGTCATAATCGAAGGTAAAGGCTTCCTGGTAACCGCTTGATCCGATTCCCCCGGTGATATACATCTGCCGGTTAGTCACGTTTTCCCACAGCCCGCGGCAGGCCTCCTTCAGGGGATCGTCATTCGTTTCCATGGCCACATCGGTCATGGCGCAGTACATGTAGACGGCCCTCACCGCATGGCCCACGGCCGCCTTCTGTTCCCGGACGGGGAGATGGGCCTGATTGTAGGCGTCGTCCCATTTCGCGAAGACGGACCAGTGGTTGATTCTGCCCCTGTCCTCCCACTCCTTTTCAAAATAGCTGGGCCTCTTTCCCCGCTCGTCTATGAAATACTTAGCCAGGTCCAGGTGCTTCCTGTCATTGGTTATGGCATAGAGCCTCATGAGGGCCAGCTCGATTTCCTGGTGTCCGGGATAACCCCGCTTCTTACCCTCCCCGGGTCCGAAAAGGGTGTCGATCAGATTCACGAAACGGATCATCACATCGAGAAGCTTTCTCTCCCCGGTGGCACGGTAGTAAGCCACAGCCGCTTCCAGCATATGGCCGGCGCAGTAGAGCTCATGGCACTCCCGAAGATTCGTCCACCGTTTATCCGGTTCCTTCACCGTGTAATAGGTGTTCAGATAGCCGTCCGGCTGCTGAGCCAGGGCGATGATATCGATCACCTCATCGGCCCTTTTTTTCAGATTATCATCGGGTGTGACAGCCAGTTGGTAAGCCACCGCTTCCAGCCATTTCGCCAGGTCGCTGTCCTGGAACACCATCCCGTGGAATTCCCCCCGGGAAAGTCCTGCGGCAATCCGGAAATTCTCTATGGCGTGGCTCGGCTCCATATCCCCCTCATCGATCTCATCGTTGAGGGCCTTCCACTGATAGGGAATGACATTATTCAAAACGGAGGTGTACTTGAGGCCCAGGAGCCCCCCGGTCATCCTTACTTTTTTCAGATCCGCCATATTCCTGTTCAAATTTTTCTTTTCCATGGAATGTCTCTCTCCTTATCCTTTTAATCCAGACAGGGTAACACCCCGTACGAAGTACTCCTGTGCCAGGATGAATGCTACCAGGACAGGAATCAGACTGATCACCGTGCCCGCCATGAGTACCGGCCAATCGGTGGAGTACATGCCCTGCATTGTCGCCAGGCCCAGGGGTACGGTCATTTTGGGTATGGAATTGATGAACACCAGGGGGCGAATGAAATCATTCCAGATACCCATGAACGTGAAGACCCCCAGAGTCGCCAGGGCCGGTTTCGTCAGGGGAAGAAATATCAGGAGATAGATCATCGCCGGATTACAGCCGTCTATGCGGGCCGCGTTTTCCAGTTCCTCCGGAATGGTCAGAAAGAACTGCCTCATGAGAAAGGTCCCGAAGGCTGATACCAGGCTGGGGATGATCAGGGACAGATGGGAGTCGATCCATCCGAAGTATTTCATTATCAGGAAGGTGGGGACAAGGGTGACATGGAAGGGGACGATGAGGGTCCCCAGATAGAGGGAGAAGAGCATCTCCCGGCCCTTGAATTTTATCCGGGAAAAGGCGAATCCCGCCATGGAGCTTGTCAGCAGCTGGGCCAGTACAACGAAGAAGGAGATCTTGATGCTGTTGAAGAAAAACAGTCCGAAGGGATACCGGTCGGACACTTTCAGATAATTCTGCCAGATGATCCGCTCGCCGAAGAAGGTGGGGGGAAAGACAAAAACCTCCCTGAGATCCTTGAAGGATGTGCTAAGCATCCAGAAGAAGGGTATGACCATGGTCATGGCCCCGGACATAAGAATCAAATGGTATAATATTGCGGTATTTTTTCGTTTCATTCCGCCCTCCCCTAATAGATGACCCAGTTGTCGGAAAACTTCATCTGGACCATGGTGATGATGAAGACGATAAAGAACAGGATATAGGCGATGGCGCTGGCATATCCCATTTTAAAATACTCGAAGGCATTCTGATACAGATAGTGGACGAGCACCGAAGTGGACCGGGCGGGCCCCCCTTCGGTCATGATAAAGACCTGGTCAAAGACCTGAAAAGAATTGATGATGGACATGACGACCACGAAGAAGGTGGTGGAAGACAGGAGGGGGACGGTTATTCTGAAGAACTGGGTCATTTTCCCGGCTCCGTCGATTTCGGCGGCTTCATAGTAGGTGCTGGAAATGCCCTGGAGTCCGGCGAGGAAGAGAAGCATGTTGAAGCCGAGCTGCTTCCAGATACTGGTCACCATGACGGCGGGCATAGCCCATTTCGTGCTGCTGAGCCAGCTGGGGCCCCGGATTCCTATCTTGCTCAAGAGAAAATTGAGAAGACCGAACTCCGCATTATAGAGCCACTGCCAGACCACGGCCACGGCCACATAGGAGGATATGACCGGAAGGAAGTAGAGGGCCCGGTAGATTTTCATCCCCCGAAGCTTTTTATTCAAAGCGATGGCAAGCAGCAGGGAAAGGATGATGCCCAGGGGAACCGTTCCCAGGGTGTAGTAGACCGTATTCCAGAGGACCTTGAGAAACACCTGATCCTTGAAGAGGCCTATGTAATTCTTGAATCCCGCCCATTTGGCGGGACTCAGCAGGTCCCATTCGAGAAAGCTCAAGCCGAAGGACGCCAGTACCGGTATGAGCAGAAAGGCCAGAAATCCCAGCAGGTTGGGCGTCAGGAATACAAAGGCCCAGAAATTATTACTTTGCGTGATTTTTTTCGTACCCATTAAAAGTCTCCCAGTGCCCGCCCCCCCGGAGGGGAGCGGGTCGATGCAGGTATTAGAGATTCGCCGTGCGTTTGTCAATATTCGCCATCATCTCGTCAACGGTGGTATCCCCCGCGTAGAAGCGGTCCTTCTCTTCGTTGACTATGGCCCAGGCTTCATTGTTGGCTACAACACCGGGCCAGAGGGACCCGTAGCTGGTAAAGTATTTGACGATATTCTCAAAACCTTCGGGATAAACATCGGGATTGATCCACTTGGAAAGATTCTGGGGCTCGTAGAGTTCCTTTCTGTTGGGAAGCCAGAGGCCGGCCCGGATATTGCTCAGCTGATAATCTTCGGAGGAGAGGAACTTGATGAGCTGCCAGGCTTCATCGGGATGCTTGGTTTTAGCCCAGGCGCTGTGAAGATGGGCCTGCCCCACAGTGGCGGGCTTATCGAATATGGGAAGGACGCCTATGCCTACGGGAAAATCCATCTGGGCGAGCTGCTGGAGAGCCCAGGACCCGTCCACCATCATGGCGACCCGACCCGTCTGGAGCATCTGGGCGGCGCTCATGCCGCTCTGCTCCACGAAGGAGACGTCGGGGGCCACGTGATATTTTAAGCGCAGATCCCGGATAGCGTTAAATACTTCCTTGGCCTCGGGGCTGTTCAGGACAATTTTGGAGTAGTCATCGTTGAGCACCCGGCCGCCGTTGGAGGCCACCATGGGGGGGAACACCCATCCCCAGGCCACTTCGAAACCGGTGGCGCCGAACTGGGTGGTCCTGTTCCCCTCGGTCTTCGTCAGCTTCCGGCAGACTTCCACAAACTCATCCCAGGTCCAGGCCTTGTCCGGATCGCTGGGAGGATATTCCATTCCCGCCGCATCAAATATGTCCCGGTTATAGAACATGACCGGGGAAACGTTGCAGCTGCTTATGCCGTAGATCCTGCCGCCTATAAGCATTTTTTCCTGGACGAGGGGAATGAACTCATCGATGTTCAGTTCCTTCTCCATTCTGTCCGTAATATCCAGGAGAACATTTCTCTTCTGGAAGGGACGATAATTGTCGGCCTGGATAAAGAAAACGTCCGGAGCGGAATCCCCCGCCATCATGGTGAGCAGCTTGGCCGCGTACTCACCGGCCACGGGGGTGTATTCCACTTTGATTCCCGGATTCTGGGATTCAAATACGGCCAGGCCGGATTTGACGCTTTCCGTCTCCAGGGGGCTGGCCTCCCACCCCATAAACTTAAGATTCG
>QKAI01000132.1 GCA_003246505.1 Spirochaetaceae bacterium
GGCCTACGACAGGATGGAGGTGCTGGAAGCCTCCGCCCGGATGACCTGGATGGGGCATCTCATGGGGGGAGTCAAGCCCCTCTCGCCGGAACAGTGCCGGGAGGTGGACGCCCTTAGGGGCTGACCTCCCAAGGGGAGGGAAATGTGAGCGGAAATCTTTTTTTATTGACATAATCGGGGGAGTGCTATACGATTCTCCCCAAGAACGACCGGCGATAAAGGATCAATGCTGACATGACCAAAATTTCTTCCCGCCTCTATAAACTGGCCATACCCTTCAATCTGACCTTCTCCCATTCCGAAGCGAGCCGCTCCGTCTGCGATTCCCGCATAGTGGAACTCGGTGCGGGCTCCCACAGGGGGTACGGGGAGATCATACTCCGCTCCTATGTCAACGACCCGCAGGGGAAGCTGGGCACGGAGGACAGGATAAACCGCCGGGTGGCGGAAATCCTCGGGGAACTGACCGGCAAAGGGGTCCCCTCCCTGGAATCCCTGAGGACATTCCTTCTGGACAATCCCTGGGAGAAGCCCGACCTACCCCTGCTGGCGGGAATTGAGACGGCCCTGCTGGATCTCCTCTGCCGCCGGAACGGAACGGACATATACGGTCTTCTGGGCCGCCGCCCCCTGAGAAAGGAGATCCGCTACGGCGGCATCCTCCCCATCCTCTCCCCCGGGACCATGGAGAAAATCCTCCGGTCCTACGGGAAGCTGGGCATCACCTACCTGCGGATAAAACTCTCCGGGGATTACGGCTACAACGACAGGACCCTGGCCCTGGCCCGGGAGATACTGGGAACGGATTTCGACATCCGGGTGGACGTGAACTGCGGATGGAATCTGGAATCCGCCCTGGGCCATCTGGATCTGCTCCGGTCCCGGGGCGTAACCCTGGTGGAGGAACCCCTGGGGGCCGATCCGGAACCCATGGGGATCCTGGCGGAGAAATCCCGGGGAAGCGGGGTCAGTTACGTGGCCGATGAGTCGGCGGTCCTCTTCGGGGACGTGGAGAGGATCATCGGGGACGGGACCTTCTCCATGCTCAACCTGCGCCTCGCCAAAAACGGGGGCCTCCTGCGGGTTCTGGAACTGGCGGAGCGGGCCGAGAAGGGGGGCCTGACCTACCAGCTTGGCAGCCATGTCGGGGAAACGGGCATCCTCTCCGTTGCCGGAAGAATCGCCGCTTCCCTCATGGCTTCCCCCCGCTATGCGGACGGCTCCTTTGACGACTACATCCTCTCGGGCAATATCACCCGCCGGTCCTATACCTTCGGGCCGGGGGGGCTCGCGCCGGTCATAGAGGGGGACTATATGGGTTACGACGTGGATAGGGAGAAACTGGGCGACGGGGTGGATCTTTCCCTATAAAATTGGATAAGTTATATTTTCCCCCTGCCGATAATGGAAGGGGGGATTTCATAAATGTTATTCAAAAACGCGGCGGAATTCGACAGTCCCGATGCCCAGTCAGGCAGGGATCTCTATCGTAACGAAGTCAGCTGCATCAACATAAAAGCGGTCTACGAATATGTGAGGGTCCGGTTTCCCGATCAGGCGGATCGGCTCTTCGAAAATCTGCCCGAAGATTACGCCCACCTGGAGAATCCCGTGGAAGACTTCACCGATGAGAACAACTGGGTGACGAACCGGGCGGCGGGGGTCGTATTCGAAAACGCCAAACGGATTCTGGGAGACGAGAAGGCCCCCTTCGCCATTGGGAGGGAGTCCATCCTGAACCAGAGACTGGGCCATGTCCAGAAATTCTTTCTCCGCGCCTTCGGAGGTCCCGGGGCGCTTCTTAACCGGGTGAACCATATCAATACCCAGTTCAACACGAACAAGTACGTGGAGACGGTCTACAACTCCCCCCACCGCGCGGTGTTGCGGCTCCACTGGAAGGAGAACCGGGAGATCACCCGGGATATCTGCGAATTCAACAAGGGGATCTACTCGGCCATTTCCACGGTCTGGAAACTGCCCCCCTGCGACGTGGAGGAGACCAGCTGCTTCTTCCGGGGGGATCCCTACTGCGAGTACATCATCAAATTCCCCGGTGGGCTGAGGAACTTCAACACCCTCTTCGGGGATTTCATGACCAACAAGGTCAAGCTCCGTTCCGCCATAGAGCAGATAGAGAGGGACAAGATCGTCCTCAAGAAGAAGTACGACGAGGTGAACAATCTCAACAAGGAGCTGGCCGCCAAGGTGGAAACCCTGCGGGCCATCAACGAGGCCTCCAACATGCTGGTCTCCCGGAACAGCACCGGGGAGATTCTGGAGGCGACCATGAGGTCAATCGGTGATGTCCTCAAGTACGACAGGGCCATTATCATGCTGGCGGACAGGGAAAGGAAGTATCTGGAATTCTCCTATGCCTACGGGGCGGATCCGGACTACATAAGGGACTATGTGAAGGATTACCGGGTGGATTTGAGCCGCAACGACAACATCTTCGCCCGGGTGGCCCGGATGGGCACCCCCCAGTTCGTCAGCGATCCCCGGGAGGAGGGGCTGAGGGAGGGGAACGTGATTCTCAGCCATTTCGATGTCTCCTCCTTCGTGGTGGCCCCCCTGGTGGCCAACGACAGGGTCATAGGGATACTCTCCGCCGACCGCAGCCGGAGCTTCCAGATCGTCACCAATAAGGACCTGGACGACCTCTCCATATTCACTAACAACATCGCCGAGACCCTCTATAAGGCCCAGCTCCGGGAGGAGGTGGAGGGCAGCTATCTCAACACGGTCAAGGCCCTTGTCAAAGCCATAGAAGAGAAGGACGCCTACACCAAGGGCCACTCGGAACGGGTCGCCCGGATTTCCGTCATGATCGCCCAGCATATGAGGCTGGACCGAGTTCATCCGCATGGGGTGCCTCCTCCACGACGTGGGTAAGATAGGCATTTCGGAGGAGATCGTCCGCAAACCCTCGAGCCTGACCGTGGAGGAGTACAACATCATCAAGGAGCATCCCGGGAAGGGCGAACAGATCGCCCGGCCCATAGGATTCCTCCAGAACCATCGCTTCCTGATCCGCAATCACCACGAATGGTACGACGGCACCGGCTATCCGGACCGGCTCAAAGGGGAGGATATCCCCGTGGGGGCCCAGATCATCGGGGTGGCCGACGCCTTCGACGCGATCACATCCACCCGGCCCTACCGGTTTGGCCTGGATCCGGAAGTGGCCCTGGAGAGGATCCGGGAGAACAGGGGAACCCAGTTCTCTCCGCAAGTCGTTGACGTTTTCGTGAAGATTTTTGATGAAATATGTGCCGTCTGTTGAGTTTGCAAGAATCTTTTGCCCCTATCGACCGGATCGGTATTTCTTTGATTAATTCTTGGTGAAATGGCTTGATCTAAATCCCTTGTGGGTAGAAAATAAAACCAATTTCAAAATCCATTAGCAATCTCCCCATTTAATAAAGTCTCAAAAAAATATTTTCTCAAAGGGGTATGGGATGAAGATTAGTCTCTCTAAGTTTTTTCAAATGCGGTTTAATGTGTTTCTCTTCCGGTTTTGTCCGGGGTGCGTCAGTTTCGTCTACATGCAGCTTATCGGCCGGCTGTACTATCTGTTCTGTCCCGGGGAGAGGGATCTGATACGGGACAATATCCGGGATCTTCTTAAGGACAGGAGCCCATCCTATGTACGGAGAAAGACCCGCCAGGCCTTCCGGGGGATCTTCGCCCACTACTTTGAGAAAATGTTCTCCGCCTACAAGAGCATAGGCGTCATAGCCCGGCTGGTGGAAAAGCGCTTCACCATAGAGAATCGGGAGATCATCGATGAAGCCCTCTCCCTGGGGAAGGGTGTCATCATGGTGACCGCCCACTGGGGGGCGGTGGAATTCATCCCCTGGGCCATCGGCCTCAAGGGGTATCCCCTGAGCGTGATCCTGGAGTGCCAGACCGAAGAGCTGGCCCGTTCCCTCCAGGAAAAGGCGTCCCGGTACGATGCCAACCTAATCTCATCGGCCACGGTGGATTCTGTCTATGCCACGGCCCTGGAATGCCTGGCCCAGAACCGGCTGGTCATGACCGAATGCGACGAGGTTGACAAATGGCGGATCAAGAAGAACCGCACCATGGAGCTGCTGGGTCACAAGCTCTATTTCGACAACACCCTGGACCTCATGGCCCACCGCTCCGGCTCCCCGGTGATCGGCGTTTTCATGAAGCGCACCGGAATAAACCGGTATACCCTCTACTGCGAGAGGATCTCCGGGGTGACCGGGCAGGAAGAACCGGCCCGGAAGTCCTTCGATCTTCTCCAGAAGTATATCGGCGACGCCCCGGAGCAGTGGTACCAGTGGAAGAAATGGCGGGCCATGAAGGCCGTCTCCTAGGGGTCAGTACCTGAATCTCCGGGCCAGTTCCAGAGCCCGGAGATAGTTCTCCGTCCTGGCCCCGTACTGAACGGAGTTGGTGGATCCGAAGATAAATCCGCCCCCCGGAGCCAGGATACGGAGGGCTTCCCCGACCTCCTCGTCCACATCGGAGAGCTCACCCTCCACGAGGGTTTCGCAGCTCACCCCCGCCCAGATCGTCAGCCTCTCCCCGTACTCCTCCTTCAGCCTCTTCCAGTCCATTCCCGCCGATTTCTGAACCGACTGGTATCCGGTCCAACCGGCGGCGACGAAGTCCTCCAATATGTCCCAGGTATTGCCGCAGCAGTGGAAGAAGGGGTGGATCCCCGCCTCCCGCAGCCCATCGGTTATAAGCTTCTGGAAGGGGAAGAAGACATCCCGCAGGGAGTCGGGGGTGAACATGGGGCCGGAATTCATGCAAAAGTCCTTCCCCTCCATCCCTATAGAGACATTGCGCTTTTTCAATTCCCCTATCAGGGCCCTCTGCCTCTTCAGGGCCAGGGGGTAGAGCTTCTTCACCTCCTCCGGATGGGTCATGGGAAGGATAAGCTCGTGGGAAAAATCCCCCCCGAAGGGGGACATGAGCCCGGAGAAGACGTCGATGTCCCGGAAGAGGAGAACCTTGCTGTTCCCGTATCTGGCCCCGAAATAATCTATCAGCTCGAACCGGGAGGGCTCGAAGGGGCGGGCCATCTCTTCGGCTAACCGGTTCAGCTCCTCCGCCGTGAGGCTCTCCCGGGCGGGGGGATGGCTCACGCACTCGATGGAGTCGTTACTGGCGGCGTACCGGTACTCCCGTCCCTCCCCGTCTTCCCAGCTTCCCGGGGCGGTCTCCCGGGGCATGGTCCGGGGGGCGGCGTTACGGGGCGGGACGAGGCCCAGGGTGATGATATCGTAGTCCAGGGCCTCCACCAGGGCTTCGTAATCCTCCCTCATGAGGCGCACCAGCTCGTCCCGCCGGTTCTCCCAGAGGAAGAGGGTCTCCAGCCGCCGGTTCCGCCAGAGGGAGACCTCTTTGCCCAGAATCTTCTCCACGTGGTCGTGATCGATGCCCCACTCCCCCAGGGGTATCCGGTCCGGCTCCCGGTGGTTGATTGTCAGGAGCACCCGTTCCCGGGATGTCATGCTACCCATTCAGTCTCTCCTTGATCCTATACTCTCCGGGGGTCATCTTTTCGAATTTTCTGAAATATCTCAGGAAACTCTGGGTGTTGTTATACCCCACTTCCCGGGCGATGTCCGTGAGGTTTATGTTGTTCCTCCGCAAAAGATCCTTCGCCATTCCTATTCGCAGCCCGTTGAGATAGTCCAGTATGTTCATTCCCGTCGTCTCCTTGAAGATCCGGCTCAGATAGGGATAGCTGATATTGAGATGGTCAGACAGAACGGACAAATTGATATCCCTCTGGAAGTGCGTCTCCAGATAATCCTTGACCTGGGCGCAGTAGTGATTATCCAGGCTCCCTTTCTCCCTCACATATGTGAGAATTCCCCGGCAGATATCCCTCAGCCCAGCCATGAGGGATTCCAGATCCCTCTGGCCGGTTACGAGGTGGAAGAAGCCGTCCCTGTCGAGGGGCGGGAATTCCCTCTGAAGGGCGGTGGTCATGCGCTGCACGTGGGAACGCACGGTGGCCGGGTTGACGAGGGGTGGGGAGCGGAAATATTCCGCCAAGCCGGGGAAGAAGCTGTCCAGGCCGGATGCGTCACCGTTCAGAAGCCTCTTGATCAGGTCCGACTCCCTGTCCGAAGGATAGGGGAGGACGGGCGTGTTCCCCGTCAGGATAACCCCTGTCCGGTACAGCCGACCGGTCATACCGTGGAACCTGATGATATCATAAATCCGCTGGGCTTCGTTAAAGATCTCCGGGAGAGACGCCCTATTCCCGGTGACTGAGCTCATGGCAGCATAGGAGGATATCTGAAAGATTTCCGAGGTCAGATTGTAGACATTTTCCGCAATCCGCTCCAATTCCTCCGGGGTTTCGGCGCAGCATACTGCTGCGTATTTATCCCGGCTGTAATCGAAGAACAGACCCTGCCCGCGGTTTCCGATGTAGGTGTCCACTACTTCTATAGTCTTGTAGCGGTCATAGGGTGAGGGATTTCCGCCGGCTAACCTGTTCATGGAATCCAACAGCAGAATGGCGAAACAGGAGCCATCCAGGGTGAAATTCACCGATTCCAGGGACGATGAGAACTGACACCCCGTCGTCTTCCCGTCCAGGTAATCCATGAGGTGACGGTTTCGCACGGTCTTTTCGTAAATATGAACCCGGTCTTCCAGGAGAGCTTTGTCCTCGGTAAGCCTGTTGAATATCTGTTTTATCAGATAAAGCTCATCCCTGGTCTTCGTCCTGTCATAGCGGTATTCATTCATGGCGAATTTCCTGATTCTCCCCAGCAGGTCATGGAAAGGGGAGTAGAGTATCCGGGAGATGAGCAGAGACAGGATTGTCCCCAGCAGGGTCAGGAGCCCGGAGATAAGGACAACATAATTAAGAAAAAAACGGGTATTTTTCGTCAGAAGGACCCGTGGTATCTGCAGTATGTACCTGTAAAACCGGTCTTCCCTGACAAGACAGATCCAATCCCTGCCGGAATAATATCCGTAATCCCGGTGATAATCCATATCCTCCGGTACGGGAAGGGGCTGGTGATTTCCTGGGGGAGCCAGAAAGACCTGCCCGGACTTGTCAGTAATAAAGTATCTTATACTTTCGTAGTTGAATTGCTCCATGAGAAGCTCGTACATAGCGTCGTTGCTTAGATTCATGGCTATGATCTTGCCCCCCCCATTGGCTATGGCCAGGGTTAGTACCTGGCGCGGGGTCATGAAAATGCCGGTGCTGTATATTTCCGAATCGGCCAGGTTGTCATTGATGTTGCTGCGAAGGGGCAATCTCGTCACGGTGTATCTGTCGTCGAGTAGTGAGAGCCATTGGGTGTCGTAGAAGCGGTCCAGGTCGTAGGTCCCGGAGATTGAAGTGGCCAGCGCGCGGGTTGATTTGTCGAAGACGTAGATGGAATCTACGAAGGGTAGCTTCATTTTCGTCCGGGTCAGAATGTCGTCCAGCTCCCGGATCCTATCCACCTCATCTCCCGGTCTGGTCATCTTCCTGAAGGCATGTACCGACTTTTCCTCAGCGAGCTGAAGAAGCTCGCTTTCCCCGATCATGAAGCGGTCCGTGGAATTGTGCTCCAGATTTTCCAGAACGAAACCGTGCTGTTCAAAAAAGACCTGCTTGGAGGATCTGACAAAA
>QKAI01000320.1 GCA_003246505.1 Spirochaetaceae bacterium
AAGACATGGGCCATAAAGAACAGGCCGATCCCGTAGACAAACCAGTTAGGTTTCTCTCCTCCCCCGTCAGCCCTGTTGCTGAGAAAGAAATCCCCCCCCACGGAAAAGGCGAAGGCAATGAGTACCTGAAAATAGGCGTTGTCGGCAAAAGGGGCCAGCCGGCTGTGAATCAGGATGATGGCCACGCAGGAGAGGGTAACCGCCGCTTTCAGGGGGTAATAGCCCTTTCTCACGGCAAAAAAAGAGAACGCAAGGGGTATGGGGATGAGCAGATAGGACAGCATGGGGTCTCCTTTTCTCCCAATATACCCCGCTATACCAGTAAATCAATAAGTTCCTTCTCTTTTTCCGTTACCCCCCCTTCCCCATCGGTCCGGCCCTCAATGGCCCGGCGGATCTCCCCGTGGACCTGCTTGGTCAGGGGATACCTCCGGGCTATCATGACGCCGAAGCTCAATAGGATGAGGGGGATGAAGGTCACGATGAGCCGTATGACCAGGAGAACCCCGTCGGGCTGGTCCTGGTCCACCGCCACGAGAACCCCGTCCTTAAGCACCTGGACCGGCTCCCGGTATCCGACCAGACCCAGGAGGGCGAGCACCGTGGCCTGGGCGATGGCGGTGGTGGTTTTGCGCAGGAAGGTGAGCATGCCGGAAAAGCTGCCCGAACGGTTCTCCCGGAAGGCCAGCTCCCCCACGTCCACCACGTCGCCGAACATGGTGTAGGGGGTGACGATGGCCCCGGCCAGGCCTATCCCCACGACGACGCCCACCCCGTAGAGCACGAAGAGGGAGGTGTGGGGCCGGATGAGGAAGAGGGCCAGGCAGGCGACCCCCCAGATGGCGGCTCCCGTGATGTAGGCGGTGGTCTTGCCCCTTTTATGGGAGATGCGGGTGAACAGGGGGACCGCCGCCACCTCGAAGATGATGAGTATCCCCAGGAGGTTTCCCATGGCCCCGTAGTTCTTCATCCAGTATTTCATGTAGTGCCCCACGATGAGGACGATGATATCGAAGGCGATGAAGGTGAAGAGCTGGAGGGCCAGGAATTTCCGGAAGACCCGGATGCGCAGGGGCTCGAACATGGCTTTGAACCAACCCTTCTCATGGACCCGGGGGGGAAGGGGCTTCTCGAAGGTGAAGAGAAAAGTGCCGATCCAGGGCAGGGCGAAGAAGAGGCCGAAGACGAAGCTCATGGCTATATAGCCCTTGCGGATACCCTCCACGTCGGTCCCGAAGCCGTTGATGATGAACAGGGGGATGAGGGCGCAGAGGAGGGACGAAACCAGGGAGAAGACCAGGCGGATCGAGTTCAGGCTGGTCCGTTCCTCGTAATCGGAGGTGAGTTCGGCGCTCATGGCCTGGTAGGGCACCATGACCAGGGTGACCACGGTGTTGAAGAACATGTAGGCCATGAGGACGTAAAGGAAGCGGGAGAATTCCGAATCGTAATTCACCGGGAACCAGAGCATGACGAAGGAGATGAGGATGAGGGGGATCCCCGCCAGATAGTAGGGCCTCCGCCGTCCCCAGGGGGAGCGGGTCCTGTCGGAGAGATGGCCCATGAAGGGGTCGGTGACCGCGTCCCATATCTTGCTGATGAGGAAAATGAGGGCGCTGTAGGAGGGATTAATCCTCACGATGTCGGTCAGGAAGACGGCGTAATAGAAATTGACGATATTGAAGGCGCCACCCCCGTAGATGTCCCCCATCCCGAAGAAGAGTCTCGTTCCCAGGGAGAGTTTCTCACCCTCGCCGCCCCTTTTTTTCATGGCCTTTCCCCCTTGTCCTATTATCATAGCACGGAAAGGAAAAATGTAAAAAAGAATTAATCCCCGATGGATTTGATATCGAAGGGGGTCTGCTGGTAGACGTAGTAATTGAGCCAGTTGGAGAAGAGAAGGAAGGCGTGGCTGCGCCAGTTGACCACGGGGTGGTTGGCCGGATTGTTGCCGGGGAAGTAATTCCGGGGCAGATCGATGGCGTCTCCCCGCTCCAGATCCCTCTCGTACTCCTGCTTGAGGGAGTCCGGCTCGTATTCGGAGTGGCCGGTGACAAAGATCTGCCGGCCGGTCCGGTCCGCCACGATGTAGACGCCGCTGTCCGGGGATTCGGAGAGAATCTCCAGCTCCGGGTGCTTCAGCACATCCTCCCGGTGCAGCTCCGCATGGCGGGAGTGGGGGGCGAAGAAGAGATCGTCGAACCCCCGGAGGAGGGGCACGTGGGGCAGGCTCTTCTGATGGGGAAAGATCCCGAACATCTTGCGCCCCAGGGGGTACTTGGGTATGCGGTAATGGAAGTAGAGACCCGCCAGGGCGGCCCAGCAGATGTGCAGGGTGGAGAAGACATTGTGCCGGGACCACTCCATGATCCGGGAAAGCTCCTGCCAGTACCCCACCTCTTCGTATTCCAGATGCTCCACCGGCGCTCCGGTTATGATGAGGCCGTCGAATTTTTCATGGGAGATCTCCTCGAAGGTGCGGTAGAATTTGTCCAGGTGGGATTTGCTGGTGTTCTTGGATTCGTGGCTCTCCGGATGGATGAGGGAGATTTCCAGGTGGAGGGGCGTATTGCTGAGCAGGCGCAGCAGCTGGATCTCCGTTTCGATCTTCTTGGGCATCAGATTGAGGATGAGGATTCTCAGGGCGCGGATATCCTGATGGAGGGCCCGGTCCTCTCCCATGGTGAATATGTTTTCCCCCTCCAGCACTTTTCTGGCGGGCAGGTCGTTGGCGATTTTAATAGGCATAGCAACTCCTCACATTGTTAGAGTACCCATTATAATCAATTTGCCCCGAATATTCCATAAACAGCCCCTATTCCTGACCATTTTAGTGGTTTTTCCAGAAGGAAAAAATAAAGAATTGGTTGACAACACCCCCGGGGGAACGAATAATAAACTTATGGGTGAAAATAAGAAGAAGCCGCTCATTCAGCGGCAAAAAGTCATGTTTCATGTTGTTTATGCACTGATCCCCCTGGCACTGTTCTCCATCTACCTTTTCGGCTGGCGGTCCCTTCTGATCCTTGCCGTGGTGAACCTGGCCGGTTTTCTCAGTGAATATATCTTTGCCCGGATCTACGACAAGCAGGTTTCCTCCGCCGTATTCGTCACCAATTTCCTCTTTGCCCTCTCCCTTCCCCCGGCGGTGCCCCTGTGGATCGCCGTGGTGGGGGTCTCCTTCGGGGTGATCTTCGGCAAGATGGTATTCGGCGGATTCGGAAAGAACGTCTTCAACCCGGCCATATCCGGACGGGCATTCGTCTATATAAGCTTCGGGGTTCCCCTTACGGCGGGATTCGTCCAGCCGGCGACCGGTTTCCCCGGGGGATTCGCGACCTGGCTCCACGGGGTGGACGCCATCTCCCGGGCCACGCCCCGGGCCTCCCTCATGGCGGGGGAGCCCTTTCCCCTGCTCAACCTCTTCCTGGGCAACACGGCGGGATCCCTCGGCGAGACGAGCGCCCTGCTCATTCTCCTGGGAGCGGCCTACCTGATCTGGAAGAAGGCGGCCAGCTGGCGCATCATGGCGGCGGGCCTTATCGGCTTCCTGGCCATGCACTCCGCCCTCTACTTCGGGGGAGTCCCCGGGGTAGTGAATCCCCTGACCAGCCTTCTGACGGGAAGCCTGCTCTTCGGCCTCGTCTTCATGGCCACCGACCCGGTCTCCTCCTCCCAGTCCACCGACGGGGGGCGCTGGATCTACGGCCTGACCATCGGCATCCTCGTCTCCCTTATCCGGGTGTTCTCCATCTGGGTGGAAGGGGTGACCTTCGCCATACTTCTGGCCAATATGTTCGCCCCCCTCCTGGACCACTACATGAAGGAAGCGAAGAAAAAGAAAAAGCTGAAGGGGGCCGCCGCATGAGCAAGACCGGATTTTACGCCGAGCGGATCCGCCCGGTGGTGGTCACCGCTATCCTGACCATCATCTGCATTACCCTGGTATCGGCCTTCTACCTCTCCACCCAGGACAGGGTGAAGGAGAACGAGGGGCTGGTCCTCAAAAAGGCGGTACTCTACGCCGCGGGGCTGACCGTCCCCGGATCGAACGAGGAGATCAACGCCCTCTACGACAGCCGGGTCTCGGAGAAGGACGGGGTTTTCACCGTTAAAGACACATCAGGCAAGGCATCCGCCTACGCCTTCGTTCAGGCAGGGCCGGGGCTCTGGGGCGAAATCGACGCCCTGGTGGCCTTCACCGCGGACCTGGCCAGCTTCGCCGGGGTGGACTTCATAAGCCAGAACGAAACCCCCGGCCTGGGCGCCCGCATCACCGAATCCTGGTTCAAGGAGCAGGTGAGAGGGAAAACCCCTCCCCTCACCATGAATCCGGAGGGAACCGAGTCCCCGGCGAAAACGGAAATCGACGCCATCACCGGCGCCTCCCGGACCAGCGACTACGCCCTGTCCATTCTGAATAAAGCCGGAGAGAGGGCCGCCTCTCTTAAAGGAGGGATGTAATGGCCGGCAAAGCACTTAAAACATTCACCGCCCCCCTGGGCAAGGACAACCCGGTCTTCGCACAGATACTGGGCATCTGCTCCACCCTGGCGGTGACCAACAATCTCAAGAACACCGTGGTCATGGTGCTGGGGGTGATGTTCACCACCACCCTCTCCTCCTTCACCTTCTCCCTCCTGCGTAAAGTCATACCCGCCCGGATAAGGATGATCGCGGAAACCCTCATCATCGCCACCTTCGTCATCATCGTGGACATAGTCCTCCGGGCGTTCATGCCGGAGATCTGGCAGCAGCTGGGGCCCTACGTGGGACTCATCATCACCAACTGCATCGTCATGGGCCGCATGGAAGCCTTCGCCGCGAGCAATCCCCCCGGCCTCAGCCTTATCGACGGGCTCGCCTCGGGAATGGGCTACGCCTACGTTCTGGTCATCATCTCCTTCTTTCGGGAACTTCTGGGAGCGGGTACGGTCTGGGGCTTCCCCGTGCTGGGCGACTGGTGGAACAACTGGGCC
>QKAI01000081.1 GCA_003246505.1 Spirochaetaceae bacterium
GTTCCCGGCGTGAGTAGATGACCGTTCCGCTGTAACCCTTCTTCTCCGCCGAAGCCCAGGATATATGCCAGCCCGGGGGGGTAAAGGTCTCGTCCAGCTGTTCCGGCTGGGCCTTGGTCTCCTGCAGGCAGACCATGTCGGCGCCGCACTCTTCCATCCAGGCAAAGAGGCCCTTTTTCTCGGCGGCCCTGATTCCGTTAACATTCCAGGATACGATTTTCATAGCTCCATCCTAACACAGAGTTTCCCCATTGCCTTCCCTAAAGACCATGGCGGAGGATAAAATCATCCAATTCTTTGCGGTATTTCTTTTTTTCCTCCCCATCGACAAGGGCTATATCAAAGCCGTTGCGCACCAGGTCCAGTATTTCCCCGTCCGAAAGGCCCATCTCTTCCTGCACCAGATGGTACTCCTCTTCCAGGGTGCTGCCGAAAATCAGGGGATCGTCCCGGTTTATCGTGCAGCGTATTCCCCCGTCGATCAGCCGGCGGAGGGGATGCCCGGCAAAGGAGGGCACCACTTGGAGCTTGATATTGCTCACGGGGCAGACGTCCAGGGTGACATTCCTGTCAGCCAGCAGTATCATGGTTCCCTCGCTTTCCACGGCTCTGACCCCGTGCTCGATACGGGTGACGCCCAGCTCGTTCACGGCCCGGTCTATGAATTCGGGGCCCATAAACTCCCCGGCATGGCATTTGGTGAATTTCCCGGCCTCCCGGGCCCGCCTATAAAAATCGGCCGCCCAGTCTCCCAGGGGGTCGGGCTCGTTCCCGTGAATATCGAATCCGTCCAGATGGGGGCAGTTCAGTCCCTCTTCCAGGGCGGGGGCGTAACCCTCCGAGTATCCGCTGTGGTGTATGCCCATGAAAAGGCGGACCGTCAGGCCCTCCGGAGCGGCGGACTTGACCGCGGCGGTGACTTCGAAGAGATCCAGGCCGCCAAACTCCAGACAGCCCGAGGCGATGCTCGTCTCCAGGTAGCGGACGCCCTGCTCCCGGGCGTCGTCGAATATGGCCTTAGCCGCCCGGTGATACCGCTCCGGGGAGGTGAACCAGAGGCCCGCCATGGCCAGAAGCTCCCTGTCGAAATCGGCGAAGCTGGGGAAGCGGTAATCCCTGTGCCAGAAGGGGGGCAGCTCCGCATAGGTTACCGGATCTATCTCCCTCAGGAGGGAGTAGGGGAGGGATCCTTCCAGGTGGAGGTGGAATTCCCCCTTGGGCATCTCTTTCAGTTGTTCTCTTGTCATGTCCTTAAATATAGTTTAAGGTTTTCTTTCAGGCAAGTGGCGGAGGCTATATGGATTACATTACCGGTTTTCACGGAATAGAGGAAATTCTGAACAGCAGCGGCAGGGGCGTTCTCTATATCTGCAAGAAGAGTCCCCGGGCGGAGGATCTGATCAGAAGGTGCCAGAAGACGGGGATACCCATAAAACATGTGAAGAAGGATTTCCTGGACAGCAAGGCGGGCCGGGAAAAGCACCGGGGCTTCGCCTTTCTCCCGGAGGAAGGAACGGCGAGGGCGGATGACTCCCTGAAGAGCCGATACCCCTCCATCCGGGCCTTTCTGGACAGCCTGGGTGATAAATCGAATCCCCTGGTGCTCCTTCTGGACGGCATCACCGATCCCCACAATCTGGGGGCGATCCTCCGGTCCGCGGACCAGTTCTCCGTGGATCTGGTGGTCATTCCCGAAAGGCGCTCCGCCGGCGAGTCTGATACGGTGGCCCGGACCTCGGCGGGGGCTCTGGAATGGGTGCCCCTCATGACCGTGGGCAACCTGAAAAGAACCCTGGATGAGCTCAAGGAGGGGGGATTCTGGATTTACGGGGCCGACATGGGGGGAACCGCCGCGAAGGAAATCGACTTGAAGGGTCCGGTCGTTCTGGTCATGGGCAGCGAAGGGGCGGGGATGTCCCGGATCGTGCGGGAGTCCTGCGACGGGATAATCTCCATCCCCATGACGGGCCATGTGGACTCCCTTAATGTCTCCGTGGCTACGGGGATTCTGCTTTACGAAGCCCGGCGGGGCTGAGGATAGAGACGATCAGGCCGGCCACGATGACCGCGCTGGCCATGAGGAAATTCCTCCGGGGCACCTCGCCGAAGATGAGGAAGCCCATGATGCCTCCGTAGAGGAACTGGGTCGTATTGAAGAGGGATACCAGCTGGCCCCTCATCCTTTTCATGGCCCAGTTCATGATGGAGTGACCTCCCACGGTACAGACGATGCCCAGTCCGATCACGGCTATGATGTCCGGCCGGGTCAGGGACTCTCCGAAGGGATTGGTTACGGTGAAGGAGAAGAGAAAGCAGAAGACACCCCCCGCCAGATAGAGGGGGAAGAGATAGGTCCAGAGACCCTTCATGAATTTCTTTGAGAAAACCAGATAGGTGGCCAGGGTCATCATGGAGAAGAGACAGAGCAGATCCCCCCTGAAATAGATCCTGTCCAGATTCAGATCATTGTAAACCAGAAAGAAACTCCCCGAAAGAACCAGAAGGCTGCCGATCTTCTCCTGAACCCTCAGACGGTCCCCGGTCATGACCAGGAGCACCAGGGGGGTGAAGGCGGGGGTCAGATTCACGATGAGGGTGGAATGGGCGCTGGGAATCATCCGAGCCCCGGAAATCCAGGTCATGAAATGGACCGAAAGGAGAATCCCCGGGATGGCGGGTAAGAGGAGATCCCGCAGGGCCGGAGGGTCCTGCGCCTTTCCCATCTCCCTCAGAAAGAGGGGGAGGAGGAAGAGGGCCGCCGCCAGAAGGCGGTAACTGGCCAGAAGAATCGGCTCCATGGTGGAGCTCTTGATAAAATAGACCGAACTGACGGCCAGGATCTCCCCGAAGGAGAGGATGATCAATCTCAGGGGTGTCGCCCCGGAATCGTTGGAATTCATGGGGGTCATTGTAAAAGATTCGGGAAAAAGATACAATTTACCCTATGGTTTTTTACTATCTGGGAACGGCCCTGTTCTGGACTTTTTTCGGTCTGACCATGGTGATCAATTTCTTCATCTCCCTCTTTCTGTGGGCGCTCACCCGCCCCTTTGACCGGAAGGGGGTGGTCCTCCATCGCTTCGCCTGTTTCTGGTCCGCCCTGTATACCTGGTTCAATCCTTTTCTCAAACTGAAGATTGAGGGTCGGGAAAAGCTGGAAAAGGGGAAAACCTACGTCCTTTGTTCCAACCACCGGTCCGTCATGGACATCGTCATCCTCTACCGTCTTTTTTTCCATTATAAGTGGGTATCCAAAAAGGAGATTTTCCGGGTGCCCTTCCTGGGGTGGAACATGTACCTGAACCGCTATGTCTATCTGGACCGGGACAAACCGTCCAGCCAGATTCAGATGATACGTGACGGGGAGAGTCATTTGAAAGAGGGAAGCTCCCTGATGATCTTCCCGGAAGGCACACGCTCAAAGGACGGCCGGAGCGTGGGGAAATTCCGGGACGGGGCTTTCCTAATGGCAAGGCAGACCGAACGGGATGTGGTTCCCATCGCCGTCTCCGGTACGGAGGATGTCTTTACGAAGGATATCATCTACCGGAGAATTTACCCTATGAAGATTACCGTGCTGGATCCCATCCCCTGGAATTACGGGGAGACCGTGAAGGATCTGGCCAGGGAAACGAGAAGACGCATCGAGGAGGAGCTCCAAAGGGAAGAGGGCCTTCCCTAATAACCGTCGGAAAGGGAACGGTTCAGATCTTTTTTGCTGAGTTCGGCATAAACGAAGCCCCGGTTTTTCAGATTGTTCTTAAGCTCCTGGGGGAAGGGGATGTAACGCCAGAAAATTTCCCGCACCTCCCGGTTGAGCTTCTGCATGGCTTCGCTCTCCTTGGTGATCCAGAGATAATAATCATCCTGGAAGCGGGCTTTCACATCCCCCCGCATCTTGTTGTCGGTGAACCACTGGTAGTAGTAACCGGTCAGACCCTCCTCCATCCAGTAATGGGAGGATTTTTCCTTGGCCACCTCCCAGCGGAGAGCCGCCAGGGCATAGATTACGGCGATTTTCAGATCCTTGGGGTACATGGGGATGATGATCCGTCCCCGGCTGGTGGCACGGTTATACTTTTCGAAGGGCTCCCAGCAGATGCCCCGGTCGCCGAAACAGGGGATGAGAATCACGTGGGGCACGATGCGGTTGTTCTGCTGGCGGAATATCCGCCGGAAGATCCCCTGATCTATCTTTTCCACCTCGGCCATAATGGTCAGAACGTTTTCCTTTGTTCCTATGAACTGGATACCGGAAAAGAAATAGCTCTTCATGAGAAAGGGGAAATGGTTTCCCTGGCGTCCGACGCAAAGCTTGTGGGCCTGGCGCAGGCTGTCCACTTCGGGGCCCAGGATATTGGTGTCGATCCGGGCCTCTCCCCCCATGGTATCGATTTTCCGCTTTAATATTTCCAGATCCTTTGAGGATTCGTTCAGTTTGTCATAGTTCTGGCTTATCTCCCTGTCCAGCTTGCTCAGGTCCCTCACCAGATCCAGAAGCTGGTTCAGGTATCCCTTCTGGACTTCCGTATAGGGGGTTTCCAGTTCGGTGAAAATGGAGTGGGTCCGGTGCTCGAGGAGCTGCTTGACCCGGCCCTCCACGGTCAGCTCCTTCTGCTTTCTCTGATCCTGCAGCTTCTTGATGAACACGACGTTAGCCGAATGGGAGCCCTTGGCCTTTTCCAGCTGATTCTTCAGTTTCTGGGCGGAGGACTGCTGGGAGATCTGCACTTCGTCGGTGGCCAGGGGGTTGACCTCCTTCAGGCCCACCTTCAGGAGCCACTCATCCTGATAGTGGATCGGCTCGTCTATCCGGCTTTTCATGATGATGCGGGAGAGCATGTCCCTCTGCTCAGGGGAGGTGGTGGTGGGGATAAGGGCCCCGTAGCGTATGGTCAGCTGTTTGGGAAGCTTGAGTTCCGGGCCGACCTTTTTGGCCATGACCCTCAAATAATCCCAGTAATTGGTGATAAGCC
>QKAI01000410.1 GCA_003246505.1 Spirochaetaceae bacterium
TTCGGAAGCCCATCCCCGGGAGGTACGGCTGGCGAGGCTGCGAAATGAATTGAACAGCCATGGGAGCTGGATTCTCTCCGGTGCCGTCATTGACTGGGGGAATCCACTGATCCCCCTTTTTGACCTTGTCATTTTCCTTTCCGTGACAAATGGGATACGCCTCAAGAGACTGAGGGATAGGGAATATAAACGATATGGGGAGGAAATCCTACGACCGGGAGAGAGGCATGACCGGTTCTCCGAATTCATGGAGTGGGCCGACCGATATGAAACGGGGGGTCTGGAAGTCCGCAGCAGGAGGCAGCAGAAAGCATGGATGGGGGACCTCCCCTGCGAGGTCTGGGAGATTGACGGGGACAGGCCGCAAGATGAATTATGCCGGATGATTCTAGACAAACTATGAGCTTCCAAAACCGGATCGGTCAGGATAATTTTCGGCTCAGAACCCTCAATCCCCCGATTGAAAATTCAGATTCGTAGGAAAGCTTTTCATTACCCCGGCAGAGAATTAACGCCTGCCCGATGTATTGGGATGGCACCAGGGTTCGTCCAAGGGGCGGGTCATATCAGGAATACTGGAAGGATTCGAATTCCCCGAACAAAGTCTCCCCGCGAACGGAAAAGAGGCCCAGAAAAACCCCTGTGAAGTTCATGGGATAGGCGATTTCCGTGCATAATCCCATGGTCTTGCCCGAAGCGACGGCCACGGTCTCTTCCCCTTCCAGTGCATAGGAAAAACGGTAATCCTCCCTGTCGCTTTCGATGATCAGATCGACATAACCGTTGATATCGTGGGGCCGGGCATATTCGACAGCTTCCAGATCGTAGATACGGCGGGACACTTCCAGGAAGGTCTGCCCCCCCTTGACGGTAAGATATATCTCGTAGTGATGGGAATGGTTCAGGTAGGCGCACAGGCCGCCTTTCTGCCCTTCCACCGCCCCCCGATGAAGACGGGCTCTCGTACGGGTGTCGAACTGGCACTGCCTGATGCCGGCGAAGGTCGGCCCTTTCTCCGGATCGGTGAGTTCCCTCTCCGTCCCCCTAAGGATAAGCCCCTTACCCCCTTCGGCGAAAAGATAACGGGAGGGTTCGGGATTGCGGATGAAGTTCCATTCCGGGGAAAAGGAGCCGGAGCGGAAGTCCTCGTAGATCCGGTCGGAGGAGGTTTTTTCCCCGGGGGGCTCGGGAAAACGGCTTTGTTCTATGCGTCCGGACATCTCCCCTCCCACTCCCACTCCCACGACGGGCCAGCCGTCGCCGCTCCAGGCGAGGGGGGTGAGAAAGGTTTCCCGGCCCAGATGGTGAAGCTGTGACCCGTTGATAGGGCGCACGCCCAGGAAAACCATCCACCACTGCCCTTTCCCGTCCTCGAAGATATCACCGTGACCCGTCGCCTGAACCGGGTTTTTCCTGTCCTGATGGCTCAGAATGGGATTGGCGGGGCATTTTTCGTAGGGCCCCTCGATCCGGCGGCTTCTCTGGATCGTCACCCTGTGCCCGTACTCGGTTCCCCCCTCGGCCAGCATCATGTAGTAGTAACCCTCTCTTTTGTAGAGATGGGGCGCTTCGGGGTACCGGCCGCCGCAGCCGCCGGCGAAGGAGACGGGAGGGGTGAGCAACCGGCCCGAGAACGGGTCGATCTGGCAGCTGAGGATTTCATCCCTGTCGGAGGAATAGGTGAAATAGACATTCCCGTCGTCGTCAAAGAACAGGTCCGGATCTATCCCCGGAACTTCCAGTTCTATCCATGCCGGATCGGACCATTCCCCCCGTATATCCCCGGTGTGGACGATAAAGTTCCCCCACCGCTGACATTGGTTGTGATCATGAAGAAGGTACCCCCGTTATAGCGGATCGTGGGAGCGTAGATGCCGCCGGAGGCCCAGTTTATTTCCAGATTCAGCTGGGACTCGCGCGTCAGACAGTGGCCCATGAGGGTCCAGTCGGTCAGATTGCGGCTGTGGTAGAGGGGCACTCCCGGGAAAAACTCAAAACTGGAAGTGACCAGATAGTAGTCATCCCCTATCCGGCACAGGGAGGGATCGGCACTGAATCCGGCGATGACGGGACGGTTGTTGATGAAAGCGGAATTCCTATTCATATGTAGCACCCCTATTTCAGCGGTATCTCGAGGGAAACAATCCTATTTCTTGAACGGCCAAGAAAGAAAGAGACTCTCCCCTTGAACCCAAACCTTAAGGACTCCGTTGCGAATTTTCAATTCGGTTCTCTTCGTTTCTCCCTTTCCGAGGGTTAATTTCGAGTTTCCGGCGAAATAGCAGGCTTTCCCCGTGCGGAATCATCATTGAAACGAAACTTTCCCTTTTGCCCTCCCCGATTGCCCTGTATGATAAACGGCTGGGGGAGACAGGGTATGGGGGAACTTGAAACGGAAAGACTTATCATAAGAAATCACATTCCCTCCGACGGGGATGACCTGTTCGAATACCTCTCCCTGCCGGAGGTCTACCGTTTCGAACCGGGTAATCCCCTCTCCCGGGAGGATACGGAGAAACTCCTTTCCCGTCGATGCGGGGGGGATGATTTTCTTGCTGTCGTTCTTAAGGACGGCGGTAAAATGGTAGGCCATCTCTCCTTTCATCTCACCCCACCGGAGGAATTCCTCACCTGGGAACTTGGCTATATCTTCAATCCCCGATACCATAACAGGGGTTATTGCACGGAGGCATCATCAGCCCTCATCGAGTATGCCTTCGGGAGGCTTGGCGCCCACAGGATTGTCGCCTACTGCGACCCGGAGAATATCCCCTCCTGGAAGGTACTGGAGAAGACGGGAATGATCCGGGAGGGCCATTTCCCCCGGAGGGCATTCTTCCGCAGGGATGGCAGGGGCAATCCCCTCTGGCATGACTGCTATGCCTACGGGATACTGGAAGGAACAAAGAAATAGGGAGGTCCTATCAAGCCCGTCACAGGAGCGCCCACAGGAATGGCAAGGGTCCCCGTTTCAAAAAGTGTATCCGCAACGGAGATAAACCGCCGCTTCCCCGTCCGCCATGGAGAAAAGGCCCGAATCTCCCCGGGGGATTTCCGCTCCCCCCTCCACCTCCATCCCCTCTGTGGGACGGAAGGCCAGCCGCGGATTCAGATACCAGTCCCCGTCCAGGGGCAGCCATAAGCCGCGTACTCCCGGTTCCCATCGCCCCCCGGAGAAGTTGCGGTTCCCTTCGAAAGCGATCTGGATCTGGTCGGCGTCATCCAGGGCATTATCCCGATCCTCAAACCGGTGGGCCCCGTAGACTTCCAGAGTGACGGTCCATCCGGAGGCGATCCAGTCCGCCCCGACCAGGGCAGAGACACGGCTGGAGACGAGGGGCTCCCCATCCAGACGGGAAAAGGAGCGGTTCAGGTCCCAGCCGTTTTCCAGGCGGATCAGAAACGGCCCCGCCGGGAAAGCCCCGTCCCATCCAATAAGCCAGTAGGGAAAGTATTCGGCGGCAAGTCCCGTACCGGGGTCCAGGGTAACCGCCGGCAAATCGTCCCAACCGTAGAAAGCGGCCAAACCCAGATCCCCGAAGGGAAGAAAGAACCGGCTTCGGGCTCCCCACTCCCCCCCTCCGGGAGTTATCCGCGGAATCTCGGCGGCGGGCAGGGCACCGGGAAGGTACCGGGCGGGCCGGAACTCCGGGATGTAGACCATTTCCGTCAAGGCGGAACCGGAATCCAGCTGCCAGCGGAGCGACCAGACAGGAAGAGGGTCGGAATCGGCCCTGCCGCTGAAGAGATCACGGTAATCGGAGGGACACAGGATATCCAGTACGGGCAGGGCCAGGGACTGCCCCCATCGGATTCTCTGCCGGCCCACAGTCCAGCGACCCAGGCAGGACCGGTAGTCCAGCCAGATCTCGTCAAGAGAAGCCTCCTCCGTCCGATTGAGAAGATCCATTTCCGCCTCCGCCGATGCCAGCCATTCCAGATCGTCACCCCGGGAACGGAATTCCAGTTTCAGTTCGTACCACTGACTCTTCCACCGGGGATCATCCCATCGGGACAGGGCAAGGCCCGTATTCCCCCTTCCGCTCCATTCGGCTTCCGCCGCCAGGGGAAAGGCGATCGGGAGAAGGATGAATAAAATAGGTATCCGCGTCATCGCAGTCCCCCTTCCAATGTCCCGACGGTGAACAGTTCCGGATCCATTCCCCCGTTAAGGGTCATCTTATTCCATATCAGCTGGGTTTTCTGATTCCTCTGCACATCCTCCATCGTCATGAGCAAGGCCATCCAGACCCCCTCCTGGCGAACGAGATTTCCCGCGGTCAGCCGTTTCTGAAGATTGCCCTTTTTGTCATAGAAATCCACGCGCCTTACTATCCAGGTCTCCCGATCGACCCAGCAGACCCGGCGGCTGTAACTGCTCTCTTCCTTCGGTGAGGATTCCACGACCTGGCAGATAACCCCGTCCAGCACTTCCTCCCGGAGAAAGCGGTGCTCGTCCCTGTCGGCGCGGCGGGTCTCAAGATCCTCGTAACTGAAATCGGACCCCATGAAACTGTCATCCCTGGAGGATGGGGCGATACGCCGGGATCTTCCCAGGGCGGGCATATAGAGCCATTGGGCGGTTTCCCCGCTCTCCTGTTCCCGGGATAGCATGCCTACCCCTTTCACATCGGCGGGGGCCTCGAAAAAAATCAGGCTCAAATCCAGACCCCCTTCGGTGGCGGCGAGAAGGGTCATCTGCCTTTCCCGGATTTTACCGCGCCTGTCGGTCAGGACCATGGTGATAGTGGATCGCTCGTCCCGGGCTTCGGGGCGATTCTCGACCTGCTCCATGATCTCCCTGCCCGGTTCCTGGGCCGAAAGGTGAAGGGGCAGCGCGGCTAGTGCGATAAATGGAATCAGAACTGTTCTAAAGGATTTCATGAATATTCTCCCTATTCTCTTTGAAGGTTTTTCTTTTTTCTGACAGGTCCAGCAGGATCGGGGAAAGGAGCAGATCCGCCGCCAGGG
>QKAI01000097.1 GCA_003246505.1 Spirochaetaceae bacterium
AGGCGGGCCCTTTCGTACCAGGGGTCGTCGGGCTCCGTAAAATCGGTGATGAAATTCCCGTTCCAGATAATGGGCATGACGGTGATATTCCTCTCCCGGCACATGGAAATGAAGGTTTCTATCACCCCCATGTACCCGGCGGGATCCCGGTCATACTCCTCCTGGACCAGCCAGAAACGGATGGAATTGATATTCAGCTTAAGGCAGTAGCCCAGCTCCCGATTCAGTCTCTCCTCCAGCTCCCGGACGCTCAGACCCGTGACGGGATTATGGCAGACGCCCCTGACAAAGGCGTAATCCTTAAGCGGTTTCACTCTTCCCCCTCCTCTTTTGTTCCCAATTCGGGCAAACAGGTATATAGTAATACCCAATGGCGGACGACTCAAGCCTCTTTTTATCAAAATCCCAGTACACCCGTTTTCTCCTGTGCTCCAAACTGTTCTGGCTGTCCCGCCATGACCGGAGCCGTCTGGCGCCCCCCTCCTTCCAGAGGAAACAGCTCTTCGCCCAGGGGGCGGAGGTGGGACGGGCCGCCCGGGACCTCTTTCCCGGGGGCAGGGAGATCCCCTACACACCGGAGGACTACCCCGCCATGGTCCGCCTGACCCGGGAGCTGCTGGATGAGGGAGTCCGTACCATCTACGAGGCTTCCTTCCTGTTCAACAATGTGTTCGTCGCCGTGGATATCCTCCATTACGGGGAAGGAGGGTGGCAGCTCTATGAAGTGAAGAGCGGCACCGGGGTCAGGGATTACTATCTGGACGACGGGGCGATCCAGTACTACGTTCTGGCGGGCAGCGGGATTACCCCCGAATCGGTCCGGATCGTCCATATCAACAACCGCTACGTCCGGGAGGGGGAGCTGGATCTTCACCGGCTGTTCTCCTTCAGGGACATCACGGAAGAGGTCAGGGCCAGGCAGGAGGGCATGGACGATCGGATAGACCGTATGGAGCAGGTTATGAAGGGTGAGGAACCCCGGGTTCCCATAGGACCCCACTGCCTCTCCCCCTACGAGTGCGGGGCCCATGGCTACTGCTGGAAGACCCTGGCCGGCATACCGGAAAATTCCGTATTCACCCTGGGCCGGTCCCACCTGGAGGAGAGATTCGACCTCTACCGCCGGGGGATACTCAGGGTGTCGGAGATCCCCCCGGAGGGACGGAATTCCCTGCAGCAGCTCCAGATAAGGGGGGAGGAGCACCGGGACGGGGAAATGATCGGAAAATTTCTCTCCCCCCTCGCCTCCCCGATCACCCACCTGGATTTCGAAAGCTTCCAGCAGCCCCTGCCCGAATATCCCGGCACCAAGCCCTACTCCCAGATCCCCTTCCAGTACTCCTTGCACATAGAGGGGGAGAACGGTCTGGAGCACCGGGAGTTTCTGGGCCCGGTGGGCGAGGATCCCCGCCGGGCCCTGGCGGAGAGTCTGATAGGGGACATTCCCGGCAAAGGGACCATCCTGGCTTACAACAGGAGCTTTGAAAGGCGCATCATAGGAAGCCTGGCCGGACTCTACCCCGATCTGGCCCCGGCCCTGAGATCCCTGGCCGCCCGGATAGAGGACCTGATGACCCCCTTCCAGAAGGGGTGGTACTACCATCCGGCCATGGGGGGGAGCTACTCCATCAAGAGGGTTCTCCCCGCCCTGGTGCCCGAAATGGAGAACGCCTACGGGGCGCTGCCCGGGGTGCACAACGGGGCGGAAGCCTCGGCGGTCTGGAACAGCCTTGCCGGAGAGGAGGACCGGGAGAAGGGGGAGGAGATCCGCCGGGGCCTCCTGGCCTACTGCGAGCTGGATACCCTGGCCATGGTCAGGATTCTTGAAAAGCTGCGGGAACTCTCAGAAATTCCAGAATAACCGGGTGGTGGACCAGACGCACATGAAAACCCAGAACACCACGAAGACCCGGGGGCCGTAGATGGAGAAGGCGAGGCTCTTGCGGTGGAGGGGATCCTTCATGAAGCTTTCCGCCACAATGGACTGGGTGTACCGGGGGGAGGAGAAGAACTCCAGCTCCGGGACATCCTTGAGGAGGGACCTTTTCTTGAGCATCCACTTGTCGATGGTCACATGGGAGGCGCGCAGGGGCTGGATGATAACCAGGGCCGTGAAGATCCCCAGCAGGGCGATGATGTAGGCGTAAACGGCCACCTTGGGATAGGAGGGGCCGGTCTGCAGCAGGGCGAAGGGCACCACCAGGAAGGACTGGCAGGTGACCAGGATGGTGGACCGCATGGCCAGGATGTTGAATTCGTTATGGATCTCGTTGTTGCAGTACTGGAGTTTTTCCAGGGGGGTTATTTCGCTCATAGGGGAAATATAATCCAGATTCCCTATCGGAGCAATGAGAGGACTGCTTTTTTCTGACAAACCGGTGAAAACAGCTAGAATGACAGGGGCACTTTGGATAACATTGGAAGATATGAGAAACATACCGGCCATGAAGACTCAAGCCCTAAGAACGATATCCGACTTTGGCATTAACATCATATCGGGCGCGCTGTATGCCATAGCACTGAAGTATTTTGTACTGCCATCGCGCATCATCCTTACGGGCACCGAGGGGATAGCCTCCTCCCTTTCCTATTTTTTTGACGACTACACCCTGTTCATTAGGCTCTATGTCATATTCCAGACGGTTCTGGTCATTTTCGCCTTCTTCAAAGTCAGCCGCGCCTTTGCGCTCCGCACGCTCATGGTAGTGGTGACGGTAACCCTTTTCCTGAGAGTACTGCCGGAACTTCATTTCGCCCAGCCTGAGCCGCAGAACGAGAGAATTCTGCTCGTCATATTCGGAGGGATCCTCGCGGGCACGGCGAAGGCCCTGGCATTCAAACGCCGGGGATCCACGGGGGACGAGGACATCCTGGGGGCCTACTTCGCCATGAAGTACCTCAAGCCGGTGGGGGCTATCTCGGTGATCGCCGCCACCCTGTCCACTCTCTTCGGCCTGGCTCTGAACCTGCTAAAGACCGGCGACATAGAGATCACAGTAAACACTCTCATGTATACGTGCATCTATATCTTCATTTCCGCGGAGATGCTCAATAATCTCTACCGGAAATTCCAGATAACCCTGTTCACCATAGTAACCACGGACCATGTCTCCATGGGCAAAGTGATAAGGGAGACCCTGAGCCATAGAACCTATACGGTGCAATCGGGCAGCGGCGGCCATAGCGGGGAAGCGTTCTGGATAGTGAAGACGATCATAACAAAGGAGGAGCTGCCGGCGCTTCTCATGGCCATAGAGAGATCGGGGAACAGCAACTTCTATTATCATCATGACCTGGAAGGGATTTCCAAAAAATACTACATAACACCCATAGGATGAGTCATGGGTAAGGCGGTTAACCATATGCATAAAATAATTCTTTTTGTTTTTATACTTCTTCTCTCTTCCTGCGATACGGAGATCATTGAGAATATAGGCAGAAACATCTCCTGGGACACGAGACAGGCGAAACAGAGCGATTATGAGGGCTTTCGGTCCCGCAGCACCTATCTGCCCATTTATTCCCATATCTATTCGGAGAACGGCAAATCCTTCAATCTGACCGTGACGATTAGCGTCCGGAATGTCTCGGCGGGGGAGACGCTTTATCTTACCAGGGCGGATTATTATAATACGGATGGAAAACTCGTCAAAAAGTATCTGACCCATCCCATTTGCGTCAAACCCCTAGAAACGATTGAGTTCCTCATAGACGAGACGGATAGCAAGGGCGGATCGGGAGCCAATTTCATATTCGATTGGGCAAAGGAGAAAGAAAAGAATCCCCCCCTGTTCGAAGCGGTCATGATCTCCACTAACAGCCAGCAGGGATTGTCTTTCACATCCCGGGGAATTCCCCTGGAGCCTTAAAGGGCGTCGGCTATCTTCCTGTCCTCGATCTGGATATGCTCCTTTATCCACTTCTTTATTTCACCGGTCACGGGCATGGAGACGGTGAGTTTCCCCTCGTCGGCCAGTTTCTTGTACTCCCCCATTTTCAAACGGATCCGGTTATGCATATCCCTTTGTTCGTCCAGATTCACATAGCCTATTCCGGCCATGAATTTCTCCTCCTCCCGGAAATGGTAATCCGTATACTCCATGACCTTTGTCAGCAGATCGTTCAGGCTCACATCGAGTTCCCCCTTCGCCAGCTGGTCATAAAAATCATTAAAGTACGTCACAAGTTGCCTGTGCTGCCTGTCTATTTCGGGAATACCTATTTCATAGGAACTATCCCAGATAATTAATCCCATAAAACTCCCCTCACCTGTTCTCTTTAAGATATTGGGCGTATTTCATATCCTCAATAAGGATATGTTCCTTGAACCACTTCTTAAGTTCCGCGGTCAGGGGCATGGAAATGATCAGTTTTCCCTCCCCGGCCTTTGTTTTGAATTCCTCGATCCTCTTTACGATGTCCCCATGCATGGACCTCTGCTCCCCTATGGCCGGATAGTTTATGGACGCCATGAGGGCTTCCTCCTCGGAGAAGTGATACTTCGTATAGGAGAGCACCCCGTCAATCAGCTCTACCATTCTCTCCTGGAAATCGTCATTCCCGATGTGTATGTAAAAGGCATTCAGGAGATCCAGCCATTTTTTGTGCTGTTCATCCATTTCGGGTATGCCCATTTCGAAATCCCTGCTCCAGGTCAAAAAAGCCATATATTACTCCTTTCTTTATTCTCTTTACTACAATTCTGGTTCATGAAATAATGAATTTCAAATTAATCTATGACCAAATTATTCCTATTTTGATATTAAAGAAAAACCTTCCCCGAATAGTAAACAAATGGTATAATGGCGACAGAGGTGAACAGCAGATGTCAGACCCGCCCGTGGAGATTTGCCCCCACTGCCAGAAAAAACTCATAAACAGGAACACCCCCGATGACAAGGGGCAGGTGATAATATGCTACTACTGCGAAATCGAAGGGAATCCCTTTGTGATAAAGTCTCCC
>QKAI01000164.1 GCA_003246505.1 Spirochaetaceae bacterium
TTTCCGGGAGAAGAGCAGGTAATAATCCTGCTCATAAAGGGTGCGGGGATGCCAGGTTAGGGGGACCGTCTCCCCCTCCCGGGAAAGAAGATTGATGAGAAAGATGCCCACATGGAGGGACGCGGGATAGAGATCGATCCTACCGGCCATAAGTTTTTTGAAATTCAGGATCTCCTCGGGGACGTAATCCAGATCAATTCCGTACTCCCTGAGGGGATCCATATAGGCGTAGCCGATGGTGGCGCCGATCCTGTAACCTCGCAGATCGGAGAAATCCTCCCAGTCGAAGTCCATGTCCGTCCTGTGGAAGAATACGTTCGGCTCCACCAGAATCGATTCCCCGGAGCTTATGGTGTAGAGATCCCTCTCCGGTGTCCTGATCAGGGGGAATGAGCCGTCGCTGATCCCGTCCTCCCCATTCGTCAGGCTCCTGACCCAGGGATGGCAGACGTACTCCACCCCTATGCCGTAAAGGGCGAAAATCTCCTCAAAAAGCTCCTCCAGCACCTGGGAATTCCCATCCCGGCTGGATGTGAACGGCTCCCAGTCGCCCACGTCCAGAACGAGGGAATCCTGGGCGGACAGATGGGGGGGGGACAAGAAGGAGCAGCAAGAGAATCAACCTTCGCATATTCACATTGTAATGGCCGGAGTTGCAAATAACCAGAAAAGAGAGAGTTTTTCGGCGAATTCGCCGGGCCTGAGGGCATTAGTGCAATCGCACTAGTGCAAAAAAGTAAGGGCACCCCGGTTTTCCCCTCCGCCCTGCGGTAGGAAGACCTTGCGGAATCGGGGTAAAATGGGTCCACGCAAGCTACAGGAGGACTCACATGCAGCCAGTCATAGTCGGAATGGGAAGTTATCTGCCGGAAAAGGTGATTCACAACGATGAACTCGCGAAGATGATGGAAACTTCGGACGAGTGGATCTACTCCCATACGGGCATTCATCAGCGCCATGTGGCTTCCGATGACCAGGCCTGCTCCGATCTGGCAGTGGAAGCCTCCAGAAGGGCCCTGGATGACGCGGGGCTGACCGTGAAGGATATCGACATGATCATCGTCTCCACGGTGACCGGGGACTACAACGGGTTCCCCGCCACCGCCGCCGTGGTCCAGCACAAGCTGGGGGCCACCCAGGCGGCGGCCATGGACGTGAGCGCCGCCTGCGCCGGATTTATCTACGGCCTGGAAACGGCCCGGGGATTTCTCCTGGCGGGAACGGCGAAACGGGTCCTGGTCATAGGCAGCGAAATCCTCACCCGCATCGCCGACTGGACGGACCGGTCCACCTGCGTGCTCTTCGGGGACGGGGCGGCGGCGGCCGTTGTGGAACAGGACAGCAAGGTCCTCTGGGAGAGCGCCCTCCACGCGGAGGGAAGCGGCTTCGACAAGCTGATCCGCAGGCTGGGCGGCACGGCCCATCCCCTGAAAGAGGGGGACGTGATAGGCAAGGAGGCCTTCCTCTCCATGGACGGCCAGGCGGTCTACCTCTTCGCGGTCCGGGCCATAGGCGACGCCATTCAGGAGGTCCTGAACAAGGCGGGCATGACCATAGACCAGGTGGATCACATCGTCCCCCACCAGGCCAACATCCGCATCATAGAAGCGGTGTGCAAGAGGAACAAATACGACCTGGACAAATTCTACATGAACATAGACCGGACGGCGAACACCTCCTCCGCCTCCATCCCCCTGGCCCTGGACGAAATGAAAAGGAAGGGCGTTCTGAAGAGGGGCGACAGGGTGATCCTCTGCGGCTTCGGGGGAGGACTGACCTACGGGTCCATCCTCCTGGAGTGGTAGGGCTCACTCCTTAACCAGAACCTCCAGAATCTCCCCGTAATAGGCACGGTGGAAGTCCCCGTCCCCGTAACAGGAGTCGACGATGGCTTTATCCAGGAACAGGTTCTGATCGAAATCCTGGTAATAGAGTTTGCGGCAGAACAGAACCAGCTCCGCCTCTTCGTAGTAAAGGGCCCCCTGGCGGTAGGCCGGCGTGAGGGGCCCCCCTTCGACCTTATTGATCTCCCGGCCCGACCGGGTGCCGAAGCTGTTCAGAACGGAACGGTATTCCCCGGGGAGAAAACTCAGGGCATAGGTGCCGTTCGTTTCCATGAATTCGTAGGTAAA
Source organism: Spirochaetaceae bacterium (assembly GCA_003246505.1). Taxonomy (GTDB): domain Bacteria; phylum Spirochaetota; class Spirochaetia; order DSM-2461; family DSM-2461; genus SZUA-368. Next base: position 2,133 of record QKAI01000164.1, read on the forward strand.
GCGCTGGGGCCTGACCACGCAGACCGCCACGTCCCTGCCCCACATCTCCCCCATGAGGCCCCAGCTGCCGATCATGGAGTTGGCCCTGCCCTTCGTCCCCGCGCCGATCAGCATCCACTGATCCCGTATCCTCTTAATGAGGTTGCCCCCAATCCCGTCGGCTCTGATCTCTTTGAATGGCATAAAAAAACCCTCCTCTTCCGACGTTACCATGTCAGAAAGGGAGGGTCAAGAAGGCCCGGTTTGTATCTAGCCCTTAGCCGTAGATGGGTCCGTAAGTCTGGCAGGCCCGGTAGTCGGCTCCTTCCTTGTCCATGCCGTAGGAATTCCAGGCGGTGGGCCGGAAGAGCTCCTCGTCCTTAAGGTTGTGCATGCACACGGGGATGCGCAGGATGGAGCAGAGGGTCACCACGTCGGCGCCGATATGGCCGTAGCTGACCGCTCCGTGGTTGGCGCCCCAGTTGGCCATGACCTCGTACACGTTCCGGAAGGCTCCCTCGCCGGTGGTCCGGGGTACGAACCAGGTGGTGGGCCAGGTGGGATTGGTCCGCACGTCCAGCTTGTCGTGGACGGCCTTGGGAATGTCCACGGTCCAGCCCTCGGCTATCTGCATCACCGGACCCAGGCCCTTGACCATGTTGATTCTGGTCATGGTGCAGGGCATCCCCCCCTTGGAGAGGAAGTCGGTGGAGTAGCCGCCGCCCCGGAAGTAACCCCCGTCGCCCACGCAGAACTCGGTAGCCTTGAGACATTTCTCCACTTCCTCCCCGGTGATCTCCCAGTAGGGCTTCATGGCGGGCTTGCCGTCCTTGCCGGTGCATTCGCCGGTGCCGTCCAGGGTGGTGGAACCGGAGTTGATCAGGTGGATGAAGCCGTCCGACGCGAGACCTTCCGGCTTCCATCCGGTCACCTTCTCTATGGCGGCGGGGCTCCAGTAGGTGCGCACGTCGGAGAAGATCTGGGAGGTGTTGGTCAGCAGATGGCCGAAGAGCATGGCGATGCCGTTCAGGTGGTCGTTCTCGGTGGCCATGACGAAGGGCTCCCGGATTCCGTTCCAGTCGAAGGAACTGTTGAGCATGGTTTCCAGGAAGTCTCCGTTGGGGAAGAAATCGGTCCATTCGCGTTGGCCCTGGAATCCGGCGGCCAGGGCGTTGTGCCCCAGGGACTCCTCGTTGAATCCCATGGCCTTGAGTTTGGGATTGCCCACCATCAGGTCCCGGCCTATCATGACCATCTTGATCACGTAGTCCCAGTCGGCCTCCCTCTGTTCGGCGCTCCGGCGGTACTCCGGGGGATTCACCGTATCCTCCTGCTCCTTGCACCAGGTCTTGACCCAGGTTTTGGCCATCTCGAACTCTTCCTTGTCATAGATGCCGCTCTGGATGCGTCTTTCGAACTCCACCATGTCCACCACTTCGGTCCTCATGCCCAGGTACTCCTGGAGGAAATCCTGATCCACGATGGAACCGGCGATGCCCATGGAGCATCCCCCCAGGGAGAGGTAGGATTTGCCCTTCATATAGGCCGCGGCCAGACCGGCCTTGGCGAAGCGGAGGATTTTCGTCTTCACGTCCTCGGGGATGGTGGTGTCCGTGGACTCCTGCACGTCCTGGCCGTAGATGCCGAAGGCGGGAAGACCCTTCTGGCTGTGACCGGCCAGTACGGCGGCCAGAAAGACAGCCCCGGGCCGCTCGGTCCCGTTGAATCCCCACACGGCCTTGGGCAGAAGGGGATCCTGGTCCATGACCTCGCTGCCGTAGCACCAGCAGGGGGATACGGTAAGGGAGACCCCTACCCCTTCCCGGGCGAATTTCTCGGCGCAGGCCGCCGCTTCGGGAACCCGTCCTATGGTGCCGTCGGCGATGACGCACTCCACGGGCAGCCCGTTGGGATGGCGCAGATTCTCCGTGATAAGTGCCGCCGCCGCCTTGGCCATATTCATAGTCTGAACTTCAAGAGACTCCCTCACGCCCCGTTCCCGGGCGTCGATACAGGGCCTGATTCCGATTTTAGGCATTTCGCCCCTGAGCCTGTTGACTGGACTGGCTGTCTTGATATCCATGAAACACTCCTAAAAAATAACTTTACAACCTCAATGTAATCGATTACAATACATAATCGATCCTTTGTAATCGATTACATTCTGTCATGGATTTGTCCGTTTGGCAAGAAAAAACGCAGGGATTTTATGGGAATTGAGAAAAAGGCCACCGTCAAGGATGTGGCGGAAAGGGCGGGCGTCTCCACGGCTACCGTTTCCCGGGTCCTGAACGGGGATGGGCGGGTCAAGGAAGAGACGGTGCACCTGGTCAGCAATGCCATCGCGGAACTGGGATACCGGATGAACCGGGTGGCCCGCAGCCTCAAGACGAACCGCTCCCATACCATAGGCATCGTCGCCCCGGAGTTCCGCAACGAGTTTTTCATGAACATCGTCACGGGCATTGAGGAGCGGCTGAACCGGGAGGGATACTCGGTCATTCTCTGCAGCTCCCGGGAGAGCCGGAGGGAGGAGGCGGAGCAGATCGGCCTCCTCCGGGAGAAGGGGGTGGACGGGATCATCCTCATACCGGTCAGCGACCGGGGGGATCATCTGAAGGGCGCCGATCCCCTGCCCCTGGTGCTGGTGGACCGGAGCGTGAGGGATTTCCCCGCCGATGAAATCCTGGCGGACAATTACCGGGGGGCCCGGGACGCGGTGATCCTTGCCCTGGAGGCGGGGGCGGACCGGATCGGCTTCATCGGGGGGGATATCAACCTCTCCACGGCCCGGGAGCGGTTCGAAGGATACCGGGCTGCCCTGGACTCCCGGGGCATCATCCCCCGG
>QKAI01000304.1 GCA_003246505.1 Spirochaetaceae bacterium
AACGGGTCAATCTGTCTACTCTCAAATATAAGAGGGAGGACAGGTGGGCCAACTATTTCAAGGGCATCATCGTGGCCTTCCAGCAGTTGGGGGCGGAACCGGGGGGCGTCCATGTCACCATAGGGGGAGACATCCCTCCCGGTATCGGCCTGGGGTCTTCCTCGGCCATGCAGGTGGCCTTCGCCTACGCCCTGAACGAAGTCTATGGCTGCGGATTCTCCCTCATACAGTTGGCCGATATAGCCCGTCTGGCCGATTATCAGTTCCTCAAGGAGGATTCGGGTATCTCCTCCCCCCTCATCTGCTGCCTGGGAGAGGAGGACCGGCTCCTTCTGATAGACACGAAGGATCTGACCTCGGAGAAATACCCCGTTAATTTTGACAACTACTCCCTGGTCATCACCAACTCCCATGTGCCCTTTCATCTGGATCAGGAGGATCTGGTCGATTTCCGCAGGGAGTACAGCGAAGCGGCGGAGATCATAAGGCGGAACAAAGTGGGCACATCCCTGAAAGATCTGACCGGCAGGGACATATCCCAATCCGTGGAGATCCTTTCCGAGGATTCCCGGCGCTACTGCCTCCATCTCATAGAGGAAAATCAGCGGGTTCTGGAGATGCGTGACGCCCTTAAGGCGGGGGACGGGGAATACGCCTCCCGCCTGCTCGTCCGTTCCCACGAGAGCCTGCGCGACCTTCTTGAGATCACCTGCCCCGAGCTGGACTGGCTGGTCAAGAGAATACAGGAGTTGTCCCCCCCCTCGGGGAGCCGTATGTTCGGCCCCGGATTCGGCGGGTGTACAATTTCCCTTATCCATGATAGTAATATACCCAAGTATGAAGAGATACTGGAGGAGTATGAGCGGATCTTCGGATTCAAGGCCGATTACTTTCTCTGCCGTCCTTCTGCGGGGGTAAGGAAAGAATGAATATTCTCTTAACGAATGACGACGGTTATGACAGGCAGGGGATTTCCCTGCTCGCCCGGGAACTAGGCCGGGATCACAGCGTCTGCATCGTAGCTCCCGACGGAAACAGAAGCGGATACGCCCACGGCTTTACCCTCCACGATCCGGTACGCTTCAAGCGGGTGGCGGAGAGCGTCTGGTCCTGCAGCGGCACGCCGGCGGACTGCGTCTCCATCACCTCCCACGGCATCTTCGGTTTCGAACCGGACCTGCTTATCTCGGGCATCAATTACGGTCCCAACCTTGGTACGGACATCATCTACTCCGGCACCGCCGCCGCGGCGCGGGAAGGGGCGTTGAAGGGAATACCCTCGGTGGCGGTCTCCCTTGCCCGGAGGGAGCCTCCCTATGATTTTGCCCGGTCGGTCAGCTTCATAGGGGAGAATCTGGATAAATTCCTCGCCCTCTGGGACCGGAATCACTTCCTGAATATCAATATTCCCCCAGTCCTTAGGGATCCGGCGGAAATCCGCATAACCTCCCCCTGTCTCAGAAAGTACATCGACAGTTACCAGGTCTTCACCGATCCCCGGGGGGATCTCTACACGTTCATGGACGGGGACATCGATGTCTCCCATCCGGAGGAGGGGTCCGATCTGGAAGCGGTGGAAGAGGGCTGCGTCTCCCTGTCCCCCATCGCCATACATCCGGAGAATAACCGGCAGGTGATAAGGGAGTACCGCCGGGTCTGGCTTAAGGAGTCCTGACATGGGAAGAGAAGAGGGGATGATCGCCTACGGGGAGGGACGTTTCCAGGATGCCCTGGACCAGTTCCTCCTGGAGGATATGGATCCCGCCGATGACGTGGAGCTCTCCTATTTCATGGGCCTCTGCTACACCCGGCTGGACGACTATGATACGGCCCAGCTCTATCTGAACCGGGTCCTCGAGGCGGATTACAATCTTATACGCATCTACCAGTCCCGCATGATCCTCAGCTATATCTACGCCATGACCGAGCGCTTCGAGAGCGCCCGTTACCAGCTGGAGCAGATTATAAGGGAGGGTTTCGAATCTCCCCAGGTTTTCGCCAGTCTGGGATACAACTGCTGGGCCCTGGGCCAGACCGAAGAGGCGGTGGAGTTCTACCGCAAGGCCATTGAGATAGACAGCGAGAACGTGACAAGCCTCAACTCCCTGGGGTATATCCTGGCCGACGAGAACATCAATCTTCGGGAAGCCATGACCCACTGCCGCCGGGCGGTGGAGGTGAATCCGGAAAACAGCAACTACCTCGACTCCCTGGGCTGGACCTACTACCGCATGGGTAACTACAAGCTGGCCTATCAATATCTGAAAAAGGCCGGTTCCCTGGACAGGGAGAACAGCGCCGTGAAGCAGCACCTTGCCGCGGTGGAGAAGCATCTTGGCTAGAAGATTTCTCCTCCCCCTGCTGCTTCTCATAATGCCCCTTTGTCTCCGGGCCCAGAATATTGATATGGATGAGGTTAATGCGAACGAGGAATTCCGCATCGGGGTCAATTCGTTCCACCAGGGCTACTTCAACAAGGCCATACTGGCCATGGAGCGGTCCCTGGCTCTGAAGCCGGAGAACAGCCTGGTCCGGGAGTGGCTAGGCCGCTGCTACTACCAGTCGGGGTATGAGAACGCCGCCCTGAACGAATGGGACAATCTCATCCGCATCGGCAGCGCCGGAGAGGCGCTGACCAATCTGAGGAACATGGTCTACGAAAGGCGGGGCCTTCTTAAGGAGCTGAAGGAGAGGGATCCCTGGGTGGAGCTTCTCCAGCTGAACACCAACAGGACCGGGGAAACCCTATTCTCCCGTCCCACCTCGGTGGACGCCTCCCGGAACGGAACCGGGGGTTACTACGTGGTGAACTTCGCCGGGGGGATCATCCAGAAATACGATGCCAACGGCAATCTTGTCGACCGCTTCGACGGGGGTATAGACAGTTTCAACCACCCCTTTGACATCAAGGTCCTCCCGGACGGGCGAATGCTCGTCTCGGAGTACTCCGGGGACCGCATCACCCTGACCAGCGACCAGGGGTACCGGACTCTGACCATAGGCGCCACCGGTACCGGGGAGGGGAAGCTGCTGGGGCCCCAGTACCTGGCCCTGTCGGGGAACTATTTCTATATTACCGACTGGGGAAATTCCCGGGTGGTCAAGTACAACATGGAGGGGGAATTCATCCTCCAGTTCGGCCGGAAGTCTACCTATTTCGAGGGGCTTAAGGGTCCTTCGGGCATCGTGGTTTCCGAGGGGGTCGTCTATGTGGCCGATACGGATCTGGGCAAGATCTTCGCCTTTGACGAGAGCGGCAATTTTCTCTACCCCCTGGTAGAGGAGGGACTTGCCGCACCGGAGGGACTGACCCTGCGTGATAACGGGGATCTGCTCATCGCCGACGGCAGCCGCATCCTCGATTTCGATTTCGCCACGGAAACCCTCAAGGAGATCTTCGAGCTGCCCCTGGCGGAGAAGGGCCGGATCATGAAGACCGCCTTTGACGAGAACAACAACCTCATCGTGCCCGACTTCAATAATAACCGCATCTCCCTCATGACGGAGCTCTCCACCCTTTACGGAGGCCTCTTCCTCACAATCAACCGCATCGATACCTCCGCCTATCCGGAGGTGCTGGTGGATTTTACCGTTCAGGACCGGTACGGGGAACCCTGCGTGGGGCTGGATATATCCAACTTCCTCATTAAGGAAAACGGGAATTATCTGAACAGGATGGAGCAGTACGACCGGGGAATCGATCTGGCGGTCTCCTATCTTTTTCAGTCCTCCCGGGATGTCATAGCCTCCCGGGAGAGGATACGGGAATCCCTCCTGGAACTTCTCAACTCACGGAAGGGGGGAGACCGGTTTTCCTATCAGGCCACTGCGGAGACTCCCTACGCCCTGGTTCAGGAGGGACAGAACCCCCTGGAGGGGCTGGAGAAAAACTGGTCCGTGCGGGAGAATTATCAGCTGGATACGGCCCTGAGGCTCGCCTCCACGGATCTTATCAATGACAGGAGAAGGCGGGCCCTTTTCTTCTTTACCGACGGTAAACTCTACGATGACGCCTTTGATACCTATGGCCTGGTCGAGACGGGCCAGTTCATGAAGAACAACAGCATTCTTTTCTATCCGGTCTATGTGGACGGGGCTTCCCGCAACGAGGAACTGGATTACCTGGCCGAGGAGACCGGGGGAGAAGGGGTTTATCTGTTACGGGACAGGGGGCTGGGCGAGATTCTGGAGGATATTCGCCTTAAGAGAATGGGAGATTACACCCTTTCCTTTATCTCACTGAGCCAGAACGATTTCGGCAGAGCCTATCTGCCTCTCAGCGTGGAAGTGAATTATCTGAAAAAAAGCGGGAGGGACGAAATCGGATATTTCGCCCCCCTGAATCTCTCCGCTAGAGAATAGCGAAAACCACCCAGCCCTTGTCGGATTTCTTAAAGTAGAATTTCTGAACTTCCTTCCAGAATATCACCTGCTCCAGGGGCGTCCCCTTACCGGAGAAGGCCGCCTTGGCCTCCACAATGACCGTGTCCCGGGAATTGCTGTCCCCGTAGGAAAAGGAGAGATCCTCCATGTCATAGAGATCGGAAGCATCGTAGATGGTCAGATCATAGGAATCGAAGATAATGTCCAGGTCCCCTTCCAGCTTCTCCCGGGGGACGCCGGCGAGGTAACCCTCCATGGCCAGGGGATTGTCGAGGAGGGCGAGGACCTTTTCCTTGTTTTCGGCGAGCAAAGCCCTTACCAGTTTGCGGAAGTAGTAGCCCACCGCCTTCTGGTCATCCTCGGATACCATGTTTACGGCGGGAGCCGCCGCGGCGGCATAGGAGGTCTGCTGCTGGTTCTTCTGCATATCCCTGGCAGCCTGGGAGAGGTCGGCTATCTGGTTTCTCAGATAGTCGGCGGTCTTTTCGTAGGATTTGCCCCTTTCCTCTTCGCCGGTCTGGACGAAGTGCTCCCCCACGGCCTGGTAGGCTTCGGAAAGGGCCAGTTTC
>QKAI01000255.1 GCA_003246505.1 Spirochaetaceae bacterium
CCTGGAATAACAGGGAGGAAGGGGAGATGCTGGTTTGGGTCAGGGTATAGTTGACCAGAGTCCCCCGATGGGATAGGATATGTTTTTGCCCCTTCCCGTGAAGGGGCCGAGCCGGTTATTAGGCACCCCCGCTCGTTAAAAATTAAAACTAAGGAGGACAGAAATGTCCAGACAGCGCTTTTCCTTTCTGGAGTTGGTCATCGCCGGTTTCGTCGGTCTGCTGATCGTCTCCAACATCGTTTCCCAGAAATTCTTTGAAGTGGAATTTCTGGGAATCATCTGGTCCATGGATGCGGGAACCCTGCTCCTTTTTCCTTTGCTCTATATCTTCGGGGATATTCTCGTAGAAGTCTGGGGTTACCATACGGCCCGCCGGGTCATCTGGTACGGTTTCGGATTCAATATCCTTGCTTCGGTTATTTTCATGGCCTCCGTGAAGCTTCCCCACAGTGAATATTTCACCTATCAGGACTCCTTCGCCACCGTACTGGGAGCGACTCCCGGTCTCGTGGCCGCTTCCATGGCCGGCTATTGGCTGGGCAGTTTCGCCAACTCCTTCATCATGGCCCGCATGAAGGAGTGGATGATCTCCTGGGATCCGGACCACAAATGGCTTCCCCTGCGCACCATCGCCTCCACCGTGGCGGGAGAGCTACTTGATACATTCGCCTTTGTAGGGCTGGGTGTCGTTTTCGGGATCTTTCCCGGGGAACTTCTCCTCTCCCTCGTCATCACACAGTGGATACTCAAGACGGGAATAGAGGTCGTCATGACCCCTCTGACCGTTGTCATTGTGGGAAAACTCAAGAATTGGGAGGGCCGCGACGAGGTGGGTACGGAAACCTACAACCCCTTCGCCTTTTTCAAATCAGGCAAAGAAACGGCCTGATAAATAATACTGGCAATCTTCCCCCTCCTGCTTTATCATAGTAAGCGCCCAGGGCAATAGGGGGGAAGCATGGACAATACTCAGGACAGGTTATTTTCGACGGCGCCGCTCTTCGGGGACCACATGGTCCTGCAGCGTAATAAGCCCATAAGAATATGGGGAGAGGGTCCCGAGGGAGTGCGGGTGATCGCCCGATTGGGAGATTCCGCCGAAAGTGTTTCCATTAAGGATAACCGGTGGCTTATCACGCTGCCCCCCATGGCGGAAGAAACGGGCCTGACTCTGCATCTCAGCTGCGGCGATCAAGTCCGGGCGTACTCCGATATCTGCCTCGGAGAGGTCTGGCTGGCCGGAGGCCAGTCCAATATGGAATTTTTTCTGCGCTACGACGCGGACAGGGAGGAGGTTTTCCAGGAACCACCCCGGCATAATATCCGATTTTTCGATATGCCCCGCATCTCCTACGCCGGACAGCTGGAAGAAGCGGATTACTCCCTTTACGGATTCTGGCGGATCTGGGACCGGGATAATCTGGAATATTTCAGTGCCGTCCCTTTCTATTTCGCCCGGAAAGTGCAGCGGGACCTGAACGTGCCCGTGGGGATCATCGGATGCAACTGGGGGGGATCGCCCGCCTGCACCTGGATGAGCCGGGCTTACCTGGAGAATAGGGCGGGGCGCTTATGGATTGAGGATTATGAAAGGGATCTGGCGACCCTGGACCTGGACCGTTACGAGAGGGATTTCAAGGCGGAGAAGGGGAACTTCAAAAACGACATGTTCGGAGACGAGACAGGGGAGAGGCTGAGCTTCGGCATGACCGGGGAGGAAATGGAGGAATTCATGGGTTCCCCCTCCTACAGCGCCGAACCGGTCCCCGTAGGCCCCCTTGACTTCCGGAGGCCCGGCGGGCTTTACGAAACCATGCTTTCCCGGGCCATTCCCTTTTCCCTGCGGGGATTTCTCTGGTACCAGGGGGAGTCCGATGAAAAACATCCCCAGGTCTATGATACCATGATGGCAAATCTCATCCGATGCTGGCGCGATGCCTGGCAGGAGGAACTGCCCTTCCTTTTCGTACAGCTGGCCCCCTTTCGCAAATGGCTTCACTGTCTGGGAGAGAAATACCCCCTTCTGCGGGAGAAACAGGAGATCCTATCCCGATCCGTCCCCCTGGTCTGGATGGCCTCCATCATGGACAGGGGAATGGAGTGGGACATCCATCCCAAGGAGAAAAAACCGGTGGGGGAAAGACTGGCTCTGCTCGCCCTGGGCAAGGTATACGGCCAGAATATCCTCTGCGAATCCCCCCGCCTGATATCCGGAGAGAGAAGGGATGACACCCTCATCCTGCATTTTGAGAATGCTCCCCTTGGCCTTATCCTCAAGGGGGATGTGATTAAGAGTCTAGAAATTGACCCCTGTGATCGGAACTCCCTCCGCTTCTCCCTCAGGGGAGATTCATTGATACTGGAATCCCGTAGCTTCAGCCTGTCCGGGGAGATTAACATCGGCTTTGCCCGGACCGATTACTGCGAAGTCAATCTCTTTAACAGCGTCGGCCTTCCCGTGCTGCCCTTTTCTCTGACCCTGTGATGGCAAGGCATAACCTAATCGCCGTACTGGGCGCGGAAGTGAATGAGGCCTATCAGGCGGAGCTCTGGAAAGGGATCCGTGACGAGGCGGACCGGCACGACAAATATCTGATCTGCTTCATGGGCTCCCGGTCGGGCATACCCTATCGGGAAACCCATATTTCCTATCCCTTTTACGGTCTGGCCCATTCGGACAATTTTGACGGCGTGATCATCGTCTCCTCGACCATCTCCACCTATATGGATCCGGAAAAGGTTAAGGCCCTTTTCGACTCCCGCCCCCATATTCCCAAGATATCCATAGGTCTCCCTATCGACGGGGCGGGAAGCGTCTGCGTTGACAGTCGCAAGGGAATGGGGGACATGGTGGAACACCTGGTCAGTCATCACGGGTGCAGGAAATTCGCCCTCATAGCCGGCCCCAGGCTCCATCCCGAATCGGAGCAGCGTCGGACGGCCGTAGAGACATTCCTGAAGGAAAAAGGATTGACCCTTCGGGAGTCTTCCATCTTTTACGGGAGATTTGATAAGGAATCCGGTGTCGACGGGATCGCCGCCCTTTACCGGGAAGATCGGGATTTCGATGCCATCCTCTGCCTTAACGACAGAATGGCAATCGGAGCCCTGGAGGAACTGCAGCGACGGGGCATGAGGGTCCCCGAGGATGTTCTCGTCACCGGCTTTGACGGCATTAAGGAATCGGCCTACTGCTCGCCCCCCCTTGCCACGGTGGTACAGCCCCTCCGCCGGCTGGGGCAAACCTCTGTGGAGGAACTTTACCGTCTTCTGGAAGGGGGCATGGCCAGGGATCTTGATCTGGAAAGCCATATTCTTCTAAGAGATTCATGTTCCTGCAATTCCATATTAGAAAAAGATATAGAAAATGAGACGGGGAGTCTTTTATCAAAGGGGAATGAAAAAAAAGATCTATGGGAAGAAAATACCCGCCTCCTTGTCCACGGGTTCCTCGAGGAAGAGGAGAGAGGGCATCTCCTCAGAAATGTGGGAATAACACTCTCCGGCTCCTTCGATCTGGACACTCTGTTCCCCCAGCTGGCCAGGGGGCTGTACCTTCTCGGTTTTGAATATGCCTATCTTGTCCTTTACGAAAAGGGGGATGAGGGACTTTTCTCACGTCTGGCCTTCGAATTGAGAAGGGGCCAGTTGGTGACGGAGGACCATATGGTTTTCTCCTCCGGGGACATTCTGCCCGACATAGGGAAACGGCTTGGGGAGACGAATTGCCGCAACTGGATGTTCACGCCCCTGGCCTTTCAGGACAGGGTCATGGGGCACCTGCTATTGCCGGGGGATCATCAGGACACGGAGATTTACGAAACTCTGACCAGACAGATATCCAGCTCCCTCCAGGGAGCCATCCTGTGGGAACAGGTGAGGAATCACGAGAGGGATCTTGTCGAAGAGGTAAGAAAACGGACGGTGGAACTGACCCGGGTCAACGGGAATCTCCGTAAGGAGATCGAGCAGCGAAAAATATTGGAGGAGGAGGTCCTGCAGATATCCCAGCATACCATGGAGAGGATCGGGCAGGATCTTCATGACGATCTCTGCCAGTTCCTTGCCGGCACGTCCCTTCGCCTTGGTGCGGTGAGCCGGAAGCTGAAGGGGGGGGAAGGGGAATTGGCCGGATCCCTTGAGAATATCCAGATAATGATTAATGATGCTATACTCAGGGCAAAACGGCTCGTTAAGGGCCTTATCCCCCTCGGGATCAAGGAAGAGGGATTCAATCATGCCCTGGAATCTCTCTGCCGGGAGATGTCCCAATCCTACGGTATCGCCATAGATTACCGGGGCAGCACGGTTTGTGACAACCTTACTGCAGAGAAAACGACAGAACTATACCGTATAGTCCAGGAGGCTCTGAACAATGGGGTGAAACATTCGGGAAGCAGGGAGATCCTGGTTCGCGTCACCCGGAGCGGTCCCGGTCCGGAAGATAGGGGCTTCGAAATTGTGGTGCAGGACCGGGGGTGCGGATTCATTCAGACCGGCGAAAATCGTGAGAAGGAAAAGGGTATGGGATTACGAATCATGAAATACCGGGGAAGACGAATCGGGGTCACCGTGGATATCAGGTCCGATTTAAAGGGTACCGTCGTTAGGTGCAGTGGGTTAGGCACATGAAAAAACGGTTTCTTCTTGTAGACGACCATCCTGTTTTCCGGCAGGGCCTTGCGGCCCTGCTCGAGACGGTCGATTCCTATGTCATTACGGGGCAAGCGGGTGACTGGGACGAGGCCGTAACACTTCTGGAACGGGATACCTATGATATTATGATTGTGGATCTCTCCCTCCGGGACAGGGATGGGCTGGAGCTCTTGAAACATCTCGCAAATGAGGAGAAGCGACCCCTCTGTCTGGCCCTCTCCATGCACGATGAACTTGTCTATGCGGAAAAGGCCATTGAAACGGGTGCCCTGGGTTATGTGATGAAGCAT
>QKAI01000498.1 GCA_003246505.1 Spirochaetaceae bacterium
CATCGGCCTTGAAGGACTTAAGAATCAGTCCTTCGGGAAGAAAATCCCTATCGATTTCGGGAAAGACCACATCATCCCCTTCATCGCCCTTCATATCCAGGGTAAGGGCAAAGGGCACCCCCACCCAGACCCGTTCCGGACCGGCTGTCAGGACAAGGCTTCGGTTCCCCTCCCCCCTGATCTTCTGATTCAGGGAGGGATCCTCCCTAACCGGACAGGAGAGGAGAATCAGAGGAATGAGGATGGAAAGGTATTTTCTCATTGACCGACCGCCTGTTTTCTGAGGAAGTAGAGACTCAGCTCCTTTATCCAGTCGCCGGAGCTGTCCAGCTGTACCAGGGGAATGCCCCGCCTGGCCAGAGACCGGTTCAGAGCGTCTATCCGCGCCCGGGCGGCGGCGGCCCAGCGGGTTCTGACCTTCTCGGACCGGCTGTCCACGATTCTCATGCGACCGGTCTCCCTCTCCAGGAGGGTGATCAATCCCGCCGCGGGGAGCTCCCGCTCCCTCTTGTCCGTCAGGAGCAGGGCGGTCATGTCATGTTTGAGAGCCAGGGGGGAGAGCCTTTTTTCGTACCCATCGTCGTAGAAATCGGAAATCATAAAAACCACGGCCCGCTTCGGCTGCACCCGTCCCAGGTATTCCAGGGCGCACTTGAGGGCGGTGCCCTTCCCCACAGGCCGATGGCTCAGCACGTCCCGGATGATCCTCAGAGCGTGGCGGGTCCCCTTGGCGGCGGGGACGAAGAGCTCCACCCGGTCCGTGTAGCCGATGAGCCCCACCCGGTCGTTGTTGCGGATGGCGGAGAAGGCGATGACCGCGGCCAGTTCCGCCGCCGTATCCCGCTTGTCCTTATCGGCGGATCCGAATAGCCCGGATTCGGAAAAGTCCACGAGCAGATAGACGGTGAGCTCCCTCTCCTCGCGGAACCGCTTGATATGGGGCTCTCCGGAGCGGGCGGTCACGTTCCAGTCGATGTCCCGGATGTCGTCCCCGGGCTGGTAGAGTCGGACCTCTTCGAACTCTATACCCTTGCCCTTGAAGGCGCTCTGGTACTCCCCGGCGAAGGTGGAATTCACCCTTCTGCCCGTCACTATCTCTATGCGTCGCAGTTTTTTGATCAGCTCCCTGTCCATTTACCGACTCCTCAGGGAACCTCCAGATGGTCGAAGAGGGTGCCCACGATCTCCTCGGAGGTTTTCTCCTCCGCCTCCGCCTCATAACTGATGATCACCCTGTGGCGGAGTACGTCCATGCCTATGGATTTCACGTCCTGGGGGGTGACGAAGGACCGGCCGTTGATGAGGGCGTAGCCCTTGGCGGCCAGGGTCAGGTAGATCGCCGCCCGGGGGGAGGCGCCGCAGCGGATCAGGTCTTTCAGATCCTCCCTGCCGCAGGAGGCGGGATCCCGGGTCGCCTGGACCAGATCGATGATGTACTCCTCCACCCTTTCGTCCAGGTAGATCCGGTCCACCCCGTCCCTCAGGAGGGTGATGTCCTCGGGGCGAACCACGGGGTTCACCCGGTTGTCCACCCGGTTCTTCCCCTGGGACCGGAGGATGGCCAGTTCCTGTTCCCTGTCCGGATAGCCTATGACCACCTTCATCATGAAGCGGTCGACCTGGGCTTCGGGAAGGGGATAGGTCCCCTCCTGCTCTATGGGATTCTGGGTAGCCATGACCATGAAGGGGTCCGGCAGGGGATAGGTGGTGTCCCCGATGGTGATCTGCCTCTCCTGCATCGCCTCCAGAAGGGCGCTCTGCACCTTGGCGGGGGCTCGGTTTATTTCGTCCGCCAGGATGATGTTGGCAAAAAGGGGACCTTTCTTAGTGGTGAAATTGCCCTCCCGGGGATTGAAGATCAGGGTTCCCAGAAGATCCGCGGGCAGGAGGTCCGGGGTAAACTGAATTCTCTTGAAATCCCCGGAAATCACACCGGCCAGGGTATTGACCGTAAGGGTTTTCGCCAGACCGGGAACCCCCTCAATCAACACGTGCTGATTGCAGATAAGGGAGATGAGAAGACGGTCAATCAGTTTTTCCTGACCGATAATGACCTTGTTCATCTCGCCCTTGATACAAGTCAGAATTTCACTGTAACGGGATAGATCCGCCTCACTTAATCGTTCCATGGTTACCTCTTCTAAGTGATTCTTCGGATTTTCAGGATAGCAAAGAAAGGAAAGCTTGTTAAGTTACAGTTTTGTAATCAAAAACAGGATAAAGATAGGGGCAAAATATTGCCATGAAAGATGATTTTAACTAAAATACCTTACTATGATTAGAATTAACAAGAACTACAGCAAACTGCAGGCGTCCTACCTGTTCAGTAATATCGCCAAGCGGGTGGCCCAATTCCAGGAGGGGAATCCGGACAGGGAATTGATTAAACTGGGGATCGGTGACGTGACCAGGGCCCTCCCCTCTTCGGTTATCGCCGCCTTTCACGAAGGGGTGGACGATATGGCACGGGAGTCCACCTTCAAAGGGTACGGGCCGGAACAGGGTTATCCTTTCCTGCGCGAGGCCATCGCCGAGGGGGATTTCCGGAGCCGGGGCTGTAACATCGCCGCGGGGGATGTTTTCGTAAGCGACGGGGCCAAGTGCGACACGGGAAACTTCCAGGAGCTCTTCGCCGACGACGCGGTCATCGCCGTACCCGATCCGGTCTACCCGGTCTACGTGGATACCAACGTCATGGCGGGCAGGACGGGCTACTCGGAAAACGGCCGGTACGAGGGCATCGTCTACCTGGAGAGCACGGAGGAGAATAATTACGTTCCCCTGCCCTACGACGGGCTCAGGGCTGACCTGATCTACCTCTGCTTCCCTAACAACCCCACCGGCGCCACCGCTACCAGAGCCCAGCTCGAGAGCTGGGTCGACTGGGCCCTGGCCAACAAAGCGCTGATTCTCTTTGATGCGGCCTATGTCTCCTTCATCCGGGACGAAAGCCTGCCCCACTCCATTTTCGAAATAGAAGGGGCCTCCCGGTGCTGCGTCGAGTTCCGCAGCTTTTCCAAGAACGCCGGTTTCACCGGAACCCGCTGCGGTTACGTGGTGATCACCGACGAATGCACCGTCTACGATGGGGAGGGTAACCCCTGCCCCCTCAAGCCCCTCTGGAACCGGAGGCACACCACGAAATTCAACGGCACCTCCTATCCTGTCCAGAAAGCGGCCGCCGCCGTTTACACGGAGGAAGGGAAGAAGCAGGTACGGGAACTGACCGATTACTATCTGGAAAACGCCAAGATCATCCGGGAAGGGGTACAGTCCCTGGGATACCACTGCGTGGGCGGGGACAACTCCCCCTACATCTGGGTTAAAAGCGGCATGGACTCCTGGGAGGCCTTTGACATGCTCCTGAGCAAGGCGGGGGTGGTCATCACTCCGGGCAGCGGCTTCGGAAAGTGCGGGGACGGATATTTCCGGATAAGCGCCTTCAATGACCGGGACAAGGTAATCAAGGCCATGGAGAAAATCAAACTTGCCCTTTCCTAGGAGCCTCGTCCTTCTCTGGGGAATTCTGATCTCCCTCAGTCCCCTTCCCGCCATGGCGGAGGGGGACTATCATGCCGACCCCCTGGTTATCGGCGCGGTTCAATTCGAAGTTTCCCCGGAGGTATACGCCACGGGCGAGTCCTTCCGCAGGGCTGTGGAGGATAAAATCATTGCCCTGGAGGGGGCGGATTTCATCATTTTCCCCGAGTATACCTCGGTCTATGCGGGCTATCTCTTCGTCAACAGCCTGGACAGGGAGGAGATTACGCGAACCGCCCCCCGGGTCAAGGAGTTCCTGGACAGGGAATGGGGCGATCTGGCCCGTAAATACCACAAATACATCCTGGCCGGGACCTACTACGCCGTGGAGGGGGGAAAGATCTACAACCGGGCCCTGATCTACGGCCCCGAGGGAGCCCTGTTCCACTATCAGGACAAGGTCTTTCTGGGGGATATAGAAAAGGACCTGATCGGCCTGGACCGGGGGGACATAGGGAATGCGGTACCCTTCACCATCAAGGGGAAAACCTTTTTCCTGACCATCTGCCGGGACACCTATCATGAGGAGTGGGAATCCATTGTCCCCCCGGTGGATCTTTGGATCGATATCAAGGCCAACGAACTCCCCTATACGGATGAGTACTACGCCCAGGCCCTCCCCTCCCGGCTCCCGGACAGTTCCGCCGATCTGGGATTGACCGTTTCCCTCACCGGATCCATAGGGGGGTATCAGTTTGAGGGCTATTCCACCCTGAGGAACGATTTCAACCAGCTCAGAGCCACTTCCAGCTATATCAGCGGAGACGCCTTCCTCTTTACCCTGGAATAGCGATGAAACCGATTCTCTTCCTGCTTGCGACCGCTCTGGCTCTTCCCCTGTACGGGCAAAACAGCGTGCTCATGGATAAGGTACGGAATCTGACGGGCCTGGAGGAGAATAACTTTCTCATACAGGGATTCCTTTCCACGGACAGGGCCCAATTTCTTCCCGGAAAGTACGTCCCCTTCGCCTATGATCCGGTGGACATTCCCCTGCGGAAAGGGGTGTCAGCCCTCTCCCCCCATACCCTTGTCACCATTCTCCTCAAGGCAGGCTTGGAGGAGGACCATCGGATTCTCATCGTGGGGGAGGAAGGGTCCTACTGCGCCACCGCCCTATCCCGGGCCGGCATGGATGTCTATCTGATTGATCCCACGGCGGAGGCTTCATCGGCCTATCAGCTGAAGAAGGACGGGGAGAATCTGAACGGTTGGATATCCATGGCCCCCGTTGATTTCATTTTCCTTATCAACGCCCGGGAAAGCGTCCCTTCACAGCTGCTCAGACAGCTCTCCCTGCGGGGCATTCTTCTCATCCCCCTTATAACGGATGACCTCGTACAATGCTGGTGCCGGGTGGGTAACAGTTCCGCGGGACTGGATATCTCCCTACTGG
>QKAI01000373.1 GCA_003246505.1 Spirochaetaceae bacterium
GATAAAATTTTCCCATTACAAATTTTACCATTTTTTTCACATTTATGCAATTCATATCTGCACCGGCTTGTCACAAATGACCTTCGGTCAGAATCACCACGTCTACCCGACGGTTCTGGGCCCGGGCTTCCTCCGTGTCATCCTGCTCCACTTCCTTGCGCGTGTCCGCCAGGCCCATGATCTGGAACTGGTTCTCGTCCACCCCGAAATCGGTCAGGTAATGGAGCACGTTGGCCGACCGGGCGGCGGACAGCTCCCAGTTGGTGGGCCAGGGCCCCCGGGGGTCGGTGGGGCTCGAATCGGTATGCCCCTCTATGCGGAAGGTGCGCCCCGCAAGATCATCCATGGAAAGGAGATCGGCCAGCTTCGTCAGGATGCCCCGGGCCTGCTCCATGTTCAGTTCCGCGCTCGCCGGCCGGAAGAACACGTCCGAGGCCAGGGTGATGATAAGCCCCCGCTCGTCCTCGGTGACCTTCACCTTGTCGCTCTGAATCTCAGGCTTGAAGAGGGACACGGCGGTCTTCCTCGCCTGGTCCAGGCCCATTCCCTTGCTCTGGGAAGGCATGGACATGATGCTGTTCCCCAGCTCCGCCAGCTCCCCCACCTGCAGGGTGTTTCCCCCGGCCAGGGGCCCCAATCCGTTGAAGGAGTACATGATGAGCTCCATCCTGGCGCCGTCAATCGCTTCCGGATTCATCAGAAGCACGAAAAAGCAGAGGAGAAGGGTGACCATGTCCGAATAGGTGGTCATCCACTCCGCTGCTCCCTGCTTGACTATGACGCATTTTTCATTTTCATCATCATCGGCCATGGGCGTCTCCTATTCTGATGCGGCCGTCTCTTCCGCGGTTTCACGTTCGTTGGGGGGCAGGAATTTCTCCAGCTTCTCCTTGAGCAGGTTCGGGTTGTCCCCGGACTGGATGGAGAGGATGCCCTGGACCATTATCTCCATGACGATCATCTCCTCCTTGTTACGGCCTTCCAGCTTCGTCTTCATGGGTATGATGATGAGGTTGGCGAAGACCGATCCGTAAAGGGTGGTGATGAGGGCCACGGCCATGTTGGGACCGACGGAAGCGGTGTCTTCCAGGTTGGCCATCATACCGACCAGCCCCAGGAGGGTGCCGATCATCCCGAAGGCGGGCGCCACGGCGCCCCACATGTCCATGAACCCGATGCCGTCCTCGTGGCGGCCCTGGATCTGCCCGATGTCCGCGTAGAGGATCTTCTTGATGATGTCCGGGTCGGTCCCGTCCACCACCAGACGCAGGCCGGAACGGAGAAAATCGTTCTCCACGTCGTTCAGCGCGTCGTCCAGGGAGAGGAGGCCCTCCTTGCGGGCGCTGTCGGCGAACTGGACCAGCTGATCTATCAGCTCCCTCTTATTGAAGACCTGCACGTTCAGGGCGATCTTAATGAAATTGAAACTGTTGAGGGCCCGTTCCAGGGGCACCGCCACGGTACAGGCGGCGAAGGAACCCAGGATAACGACGACAAAGGAGGTGGGATCCACGAAGAGCCCCAGCGGGTTTCCCGAGATGAAAATGGCCCCTATGATCAGTACAAAACCAGCTCCCAGGCCGCCAATCGTTGCGATATCCATAAAAACTCCTTCCTTTCCTCTATTCCGAAATGGATATGCCGATACGCCGCCGGTACTCCACGATTCTGTCCAGGACGGTCTTCTCGTCCTCCTGTACGGCGTAACGCTTACCCGAAAGCAGGGTTATGGTGGTCCTCTCCCCCTCCGTCTCAATATACTCGATCTGGTGGGGGTTGAGATAGATCTTACGCCCCTGCTTTCCTTCCATCGTAATCTCTATCACCTTCTATTCCTTCCTGTCAGTCCTTACCGCTTGAGGCTCAGTATCGTATCGAGAAGGGTGTCCGAGGTGGTGATGGTCTTGCTGTTGGCCTGGAAACCCCTCTGGGTCACGATCAGGTCGACGAACTCGCCGGAAAGATCCACGTTGCTCATTTCCAGGGCCCCGTTGACGAACTTGCCCTTTCCCGCGATGCCCGCTTCGCCCACGTTGGCCTGTCCCGAGTTGATCGACTCGGAGAACATGGTCTCCCCCTGCTTTTCCAGACCGCCCGGGTTCACGAAGGAGGCCAGGGCGATCTTCGCCAGCTCCCGGTTGGTGCCGTTGGAATACACCCCGGTCACCACGCCGTTGGGATCGATGTTGTAGGTCTCCAGATAACCCATGGAGTAGCCGTTCTGGAAATAGGCCTTGGTGGAGGAGGTCTCGGCGAACTGGGTCACCGTGTTCACGTAGCTCCCCACCTCTCCCAGATTCAGATTGAAGGTCTGGGTCATGGCTTCCGCCCCTTCCGGAGCGGTCCCGCCGATCACGTCGAAGGTGATGGGCACCTGGAGCTTTCCCGCGTTTATCAGGTTCCCCGCCCCGTCGAAGGCGGACTCCAGGGAACCCAGGTTGTCAAAGGTCATGGTGAAGGTATTCCCCGCCGCGGCGCCCCCCCCGATCTGGAGCTGGGTGTTCGTGGTATCCGTGGGAACCCCCTGGGCATCCACCTCCGGGTCCACGTAGGCGGTGACTTCCCACTGGTTGTTCACCCCGTTCACCTTGGTGAACTGAACCCGCATGGTGTGCTCTTCCCCGAAGCTGTCGTAGATCTTCTTGTCCAGGGCCCAGGTGCCCTTGATGACGTCGGCGGGGCTGGCCCCCTCGGTCACTTCGGGAAGCCTCTTGTCCAGGTTGCAAGCCAGATCCACGTCGCTGGTGGCCCGGGCCGGATCCTTGCTGCCGATGGGGATCATGATGTCCTGCACGTCGGCGGCGGTCTGGATGATGGTTTCCCCGTTTATCTCCTGGGCCTGCCAGCCCTGGACCCGGAGCCCGTTGGCCGGATTGACCAGCATGCCCTCCGCGTCGATGCCGAAGGCGCCCGCCCGGGTATAGAACTCCTGGTCCCCCTTCCTCATGATGAAGAAGCCGTTCCCCTGGATGGCCAGGTCGGAGGTGACCCCGGTTGTCTGGAGGGAGCCCTGGGTATGGATCGTATCGATGGTGGCGACCTGTACGCCGAGGCCGACCTGCTTGGGGTTCACGCCTCCGATCTCCTCGGTGGGGCGGGCCGCTCCGGCCTGCATCTGGGAAATCATGTCCTGAAAATTGACCCGGCCCTTTTTGAAACCGATGGTGTTGACGTTGGATATGTTGT
Source organism: Spirochaetaceae bacterium (assembly GCA_003246505.1). Lineage (GTDB taxonomy): Bacteria > Spirochaetota > Spirochaetia > DSM-2461 > DSM-2461 > SZUA-368. Next base: position 3,187 of record QKAI01000373.1, read on the forward strand.
TACCCACCACGTCCATTCTCGTCTGATGATTCTGAAGACCGGACACGCCGGAATACAATGATCGCATCATAGGGCTCTACTCCTTACCTTCCGCGGTGTTGTTCACCTGCATAATATCGTTTACATCAAAATACCGGCCGTTCACCAGCAGCTGGGGATAATCCCCGCCGGTCACCGCGTCCACCCTTCCGGTCAGGGTGTTCTCACCCTCCTGGTACTGAACGGTACGGCCCAGGAAATTCATAGCCGAAGAGGCGCTGAGCCGGTTCGCCATGTCCTGGAAGGCTTTGTTCATATTGGTCATCTGCTCCAGGGAGGAGAACTGGGCCATCTGGGAGATGAATTCCTTGTCTTCCATGGGCTTGGTGGGATCCTGATTCTGGAGCTGGGTGATGAGGATCTTCAGAAAATCGTCCTTCCCCAGTTCCTTGGTTTCCACTTTGCCGTCGTTAAGGGTTTTGTTGAAAAGATTGACCGACTGATCGAGAAGGGCCTTCTGGGCCGAGCTCATCTGATTCGATACGCCGTTAGCTTCAAACATTTCTTTCTCCTAAATCACCAGGTTGACCTGTCCGTCCAGCGAACCGTCGGACTGGGCCGTATGGGGCACGCTCTCCTCGAGCTTTTCCAGACCCTTGAGGAGGCGGAGGTTCTTCTCCTCCTCCCGTTCTCCGTCGGAGGGGTTGTTCCCGCTTCCGTTCTGACCGACGAACACCTCCAGGGAGGCCCCTTCGTATCCGTTCGATTTCAGAATATTGGTCAGATGGTCCAGATTGTTCAGGAAAATATCCCGCACACTACTATTGTCGACAAATATTTTTCCCGCTATATGGTTTTCGTTCAAAGAAAGGTTAATTCTCACGTTGCCCAGGGCTTCCGGCTTGAGGATGAGCTTGATCTCCCCCTGATTGTCGTTCTTGAGAATGAAATCGATCTTCCTGACCAGTTCCTTGCTGCCCGTGTCATTCATATAGTCGCGGAACAGGCGGGACACTTCCCGGGAAACGGGGGCTTCCAGCTTGCCGCCGGCCCCTTCGGCGCTGAAGAGTTTCTCCGCCGGACCGGAGAGCAGATCCTCCGGGCTCTCCCCGTCGGAGTTCTCCCGTTCGTGAACCGCGGAAACCTGGTGAACCAGTTTCTCCCGGGCGGCGGCGGCTTCCCCGGAGGGAAGGGCCTGGGCCGTTCTGAGATCGGCCACATTGACCTCGATCTGAATCCTGTTCTTCGTCGCCCCGGAGACCTTCGGGGAATTATCCGGCTTTTCGGAACGGACAACCTTCAGGTCCTTACCGGGGACGGCTTCCTCAAAGTAGACCAGTTTCCCCTCGTCCGTAAGAAAACCCCGCAGGATATCGCCCTTTTTCCCCTCCTCCGTCCCGATCTCACCGGCGACTTTCTCCGGGGACCCGGACTCCTTCGGGGTGGGGAAGAGGCGGATTTTTTCCCCGCCCGATTCCCGGTCCGTCCGGACCAGGCTATCCAGCTCCTCCGGGGTGATCTCCCCCTTGAGGAAACGGGATATCAATTCGGGGATATTCTCCTCCTTCCCGACCCTGTTCTTAGCGGCTGGATAGGCCGTTTTGACTATCTGGATTTTGCGAAGATTCCCCTCGTCCCTGCCTATCTGCGGGGCGGCTTTTTTGCCGAGGGCGGCGAAGTCCGGTCTGATCCCTTCCTTCACCAACCCCTCTTCCTTCGCCGTTTGAATGAGGGCGGCGATTTTCTTCGCCGAAT
>QKAI01000042.1 GCA_003246505.1 Spirochaetaceae bacterium
TTTTGTTTCTGCTCCTCATATCCCCTCTGGAGGTGGCGGTCAATTACCTGATCATTCTGCCCATTCTGGCGGCGACCTACAGTTTCGGCTTTACAGGGGGGCTGCTTTCGGGCACCCTGGGACTCTCCCTGAATCTGCTTCTCCTTTCCCTTACGGGGCAGCTCATCTGGGCCCCGGCCAATCTGGCCATGGCACAGATTTCCGGCATGGTCCTGGGATTCGGCCTCGGGCTTACCGGTTCCTATCTGAGGCGCATGGAAGAGGAGATGAAGAGGCGGCTCATAAGGGAGGAGGAGCTGAATGTGGCCCTGAAGGAGAAGGAGGTCCTCTACCGGGAGCTGAACCACAGGGTGAAAAACAACCTCAACCTCATCAAGAGCCTGATACAGCTGCAGATCTACCGGTCCACCAATGGGGAGTTCATAGCCGAAGCGGACAAGCTCATAAGCCGCATACTCTCCATCGCCCTGGTGCATGAGCAGCTCTATTCGGGCCACCTGAGCCGGGATCTGAACCTGAGGGATTACCTGATAAAGCTGACAGAGCAGATTCTGGCCAGCCAGTCCGGCCATCCCGTGCACCTGGTGAGCGATAACTGCGACGAGGATCTGAACATTTCCATGGAAAAGGCCGTGCCCGTAGGGCTCATCGTGAATGAGGTGGTCACCAACGTACTCAAGTATGCCTTTGAGGAGACCCCAATCCTGCACCCCGAGATGATTCTGGAACTGGGGAGGGACGGGGAGAATCTGAAGATAGAAATAAGCGACAACGGCAGAGGTTTCGGCAGCAGCGGGGAGGGGGAAGGCCTGGGAATAACCCTTATCAAAACCCTGGCGGGCCAGCTCAAGGGGGAGTACGCCTACACCCTTCTCCCCAAGGGAACCCGCTTCACCCTCTCTTTTCCCCTCTGACCCCTTTCTTTCCTATTGACCGGCCCCGGGACTCCTGTTATGATAAGCCCACTTGCCGGCGTGGTGAAATTGGTAGACACAGTAGACTCAAAATCTGCCGCCCCCGGGCATGTCGGTTCGAGTCCGACCGCCGGTAATCACATCCCCTTTCTTGTGCCCATTCTTTTTTTCTGATATAATAACTCTTTATGACGAAAAACGATTTTCCCCCGCTTATCGTACAGGGAGACGGCACCATACTGGCTGATGTTCATACCCTCCTCTTCGAAGAGGCCCGGGGAGAACTGGGCCGCTTCGCGGAACTGGAGAAATCTCCGGAACATATGCATACCTATAAAATTTCCCCCCTCTCCCTGTGGAATGCCGCCTCCAGCGGCCTCTCCTGGGAGGAGATCATGGAGATACTGGACCGGTACGGCCGGTTCCCCGCTCCGGAGAATGTGCGCTATAACATCAGGGAGACCCTTTTGCGCTGGGGTAAGATCCGTCTGGAGGGGACCGGCGATGAAAGCGTCCTTTTCCTAAGGGTGGAGGATCCCTATCTGCACAAGGAGCTGGCCACGGCCAAATCCCTCTCCAAAATCCTCACGAAGGGGGAGAAGGGCTTCTTTCTGGACCTTTTGAACCGGGGAACGGTCAAGGCGGAACTGATTCGCATCGGCTGGCCCGTGGAAGATCTGGCCCCCCTGGTGGAGGGGGAAAGCCTGGAGATAGGCCTCAAGAACCTGGACGTGCGGGAGTACCAGAAGCACGGGGTGGAGGCCTTCCTGGGGAACGGCAAGCCGGGGACCGGATTCGGGACCGTGGTCATGCCCTGCGGCTCGGGAAAAACCATTCTGGCCATTGCGGTCATGGCGGCCCTGAAAAAGCAGACCCTCATCCTCACCCCCAACGTGGCCTCCCTGCATCAGTGGCGCGATGAAATTCTGGCCAAGACCGATCTGACCGAGGATCAGATCGGGGAGTATTCGGGGGAGCAGAAAGTCATCAAGCCGGTCACCCTGGCCACCTACCAGGTCCTGGTGTGGCGCAAGGACAAGGCCAGCCCCTTCCCCCACTTCTCCCTCTTCAGGGAGAACGACTGGGGCCTCATCATCTACGACGAGGTGCATCTCCTCCCCGCCCCGGTTTTCAAGATCACCGCGGAACTGCAGGCCCGCCGCCGGCTGGGGCTGACCGCCACCCTCATCAGGGAGGACGGGGCGGAGGGGCACGTGTTCTCCCTGGTGGGCCCCAAGCGCTACGATATCCCATGGAAGGAGCTGGAAGCCCAGGGATGGATCGCCGAGGCCTACTGCCATGAGATACGGATCGACCTGCCGGAGAATCTCCAGCTGCCCTACGCCTCGGCGGACAAGCGCAAAAAGTACCGGATCGCCGCGGAGAATCCCCTGAAGCTCCGCGAAGCGGAGGAACTGGTGGAGCGGCACAGGAACGATCAGATCCTCATCATTGGCCAGTATATCGACCAGCTGGAGAAGATGGCGGACAAACTCAAGGCCCCCCTCATAACGGGGAAGACCCCCAACGGGGAGAGGGAAGTCATCTACGGCCGCTTCAAAAGGGGTGAAATACGGGTCATCGTGGTTTCTAAGGTGGCCAACTTCGCCATCGATCTGCCCGACGCTTCCGTGGCCATCCAACTCTCCGGAGCCTTCGGCTCCCGCCAGGAAGAGGCTCAGCGGTTAGGCCGCATCCTGCGCCCCAAGCAGAAGAATTCCTACTTCTACAGCCTGATTTCCCGATTTACCACGGAGGAGGATTTTGCCATGAACCGTCAGAAATTCCTTACCGAGCAGGGTTACAAGTATCAGATCGAAGTACGGGGAGAAGCCCTATGACCGATTGGGAAGAGAGCCTGTTTTCCCTTGATGAGAGGGGATTCCTGAACCTGATCCGCAACTATCTCCTGACCGTGGACACCCCTTACAACAAACAGACCATGATCAGCCGCCTCTCCGCCTGGCTGGGGAGGGAGGAGAACAGGAACGCCCTGCTCTCCCGGATCACCGACGGGGAAAGGACGATTCTCTCCATCCTCTACTATCTGGAAAACGTCCCCTGGGACAGACTTCCCCTGGAATGGGATGAGAGGATCCGGGAAAATCTCTCCGAAAGGCTTCTCATCTACTTCTCCTCCGACCGCTACCTCATAACCCCCATGATAAGGGATCAGCTTCTGGAGGAGGGCAATATTTCATTCCTCCGATTCCTTGACGTGCGGGAGCCCTCGGAACCGCACCACCCCCTCTTCGTCCCCGACGACAGACTGATTATGGGACTCCTCTCCTATTTTACCGAGGAGAGGCCCTTCTTCCTTAACGACGGATCCCCCCGGCGTCGGATTGTGGAGGAGCTTCAGGAAAGGCTCCCCTATCCGGAGCACCGGGAGGATAGTTTCTTCTGCGAAATGGCCGAACTCCTCCTAGGGGCGGGGCTTCTGGAGCAGCGGGATAGGAATCTCCTTCTCGGTTCCCTGGAAAGTCTGGAGAGTTTCGCCGCCCTCACACCCGACGAGAGGCTGCACCATCTGGCCCTCCTGAATGCCCCCCCCTCCTCCCGGGGCAAACTCCGCTTCCTCCTGCGCCGGCTCCCCGATCTCCTCCCCCCGGGAAGGGTCATCTCCGACAGGGGATGGCTCCGCCTTCTCTACCTGACCGATCCCCGGCCCTCCCGCCAGGAGATCCGCCACTGGGAGGAGCTTCCCTACCGTCTCTCCCTTCTGGGGCTGTGCACCTACCGGGAGGGGGAAACGGGCTTTCCCCCCGTGGAAAAGGATCTGCCCGAGATCCACCCGGTGCTGGTCCAGCCCAACGGGGACATTGATCTTCCCCCCGGGGCCCCCTTCTCCCCCACCCTGATCCTTTCGGCGCGGCTGGAACGGGGGGAGACCTATTACCGTTTCCAGCTGACCCGGGACTCCTTTGAAGCGGGACTGCGCCGGGGCATAAGCGCCTCCCGGCTGAACCGGGACATGGAAACCATGACCGGCCGGCCCCTCCCCTCCAACCTTCAGACGAACCTTACCGAATGGGAGAAGCAGAGCCACTCCCTGCGACGGGTCAGGGGCGTTCTCCTGCGGGTCACCGGCTATCCCCGGCGCATCATGGAACAGAGCCCCCAGCTGGGGGCGCACATACTGGAAAAACCGGGGGACGAGTGGTTTCTCATGAATGAGGATACGGAGGCCCAGTGGAAATCCCTTTTAAGTGAGGTGGGGCTTAATCCCTTCGAGGAACACCGCCACGCCGGGGAGGACAGGGATTTCACCCTGGACGGGGAAGAAGCCTTCTCCCTTCCCGTCAGGCTGGAAAAGGCCGAAACTCCCGGCCCGGCCGACGGGATTCCGGCGGAGGAGCTTAAGGACCACCTGCGGACCCTGGAACTGCCGGAGGAACAGGAGAAGGAATTTCTCCGCCGCATTGACCGGGGGGTGGTCCTCTTCCCCGAGCAGATGGTCCCCGGAGTGCTGCGGGTGGAGTCGTGCAAAGCGGGGGGGCTGGATTTCAGCGGCAAGCTGCGCCTCGTCTCCCAGGCGGTGGAATCGGAGAACTCCACCCTGGAGTTGAAACTGCCCGGCAAGGGGGGAATCCGCACGGTTCTGGCGGAGCCCCTGGAACTTCACAACAGCCGGGAGGAGAGCCTTCTCGTTTTTAGAAACGTTGAGGGGGAGGAGGAGAGAATCGCCGTCAGGAAAATCCTGGAGGTGATACGATTCCACGGGTCCCTGCTTTCTTGACCCCCCGACCTCTTTCGGTTACAATCGGTCCTATGAAAAAGATGAAAACCAAAGAAGTGCTTCTTACCATTTTCTCCCTGGGCCTGGCTTTCTGCACCATAGGCGGGGGGGCTCTTTTTCTCTGGCTTATGCTCTCTCTCTAGGGACGGCCCGTCCCGTAAAGAGTTCAAACTGAATCTTCCCCTGTTCCCTTAACATCTCCCGCCCTCCGAGTACGGGGCATCCCGCTTCCCGGGCCCTTTTCATCAGCGCCGTTTCGGCGGG
>QKAI01000036.1 GCA_003246505.1 Spirochaetaceae bacterium
GGATTTCTTTGAGCCCCGCTTCCGGGAGACCGCCCTCAAGAGCGTCCAGCGCCGGAACCGGGAACCCTACGAAGCGCTGATGATACGCAAGGACGGCACCACCTTCCCCGCCATCATCCAGGGGACCACCCTGGAAATGAACGGGAGAACCGTCCGGGTCTCCACCTGCCGGGACATCACCGACCTGAAGCAGAAGGACGACGAATTCCAGGCCATTTTCGAGACAAGTACCGTGGGGATCTTCCTCATGAGGGACGACAGGATCATAGAAAGGGCCAACCAGGCCGTGGCCCGCATTCTGGGCTATGACTCCCCCCGGGACCTTATCGGCCGGGACATAGGGATTATCCACCCCGATGAAGAGAGCTATAAAAGCTTCGGCGAATTCTACACCGGCGCCCTGCTGCGGGGGGAGATGCTCCAGTTCGACTACCAGTTTATGAAAAGGAACGGGGACCTGGTCTGGGTGAACCTCTCCGGCAACGCGGTGGACCGTTCCCAGCCGGCGGATATTAAAAAGGGGGTGGTCTGGTGCATTGACGACATCTCCCGCCGCAAAACCGCCGAGGAGGAGCTGATCCGCCTCTCCCGCACCGACTCTCTGACGGGCATTCTCAACCGGGGGTTCTTTCTGGAACGGGCGGGCTGGGAGTTCAGCGTCCACCGGCGCTACGGGCGGCCCCTGGCCCTGATGATGCTGGACATAGACCACTTCAAGGATGTGAACGACACCTTCGGCCATGCCGTGGGGGATCTGGCCCTGCGTTTTCTGACCGACCTGTGCGGGGAGATTATCAGGGATACGGACCTGTTCGGCCGGCTGGGGGGAGAGGAATTCGGTCTGCTCCTGCAGGAGACAGATCTGGACCTGGCCTGGGCCATTGCCGAAAGGATCCGCGGGGAACTGGAGGATCGGACCCGCGCCCACGGGCATATCCCCCCCATGACCATAAGCATAGGCCTGATCGCCGTGGGGGAGGAGTCCCTGGAGGAAGCCCTCAAGCGGGCGGACGACCGGCTTTACGCGGCCAAGAAGGGGGGGCGGAACCGGACCTGCCGGTAGGGGTGTGCGGTATGGCCCGATTCGCCATGGAGCGGAGGCACAGGGTTATCGATCAAGAACCGATCCTATCGCCTTAGCCAGTTCGGCCCTGTTATATGGTTTGTTGATTATGCCGGACAGGCCGGAAAGCTTCATCCCTTCCAGGTCTTCCTCCCTGGTGAACCCCGTCGAAAGCAGGACCTTGACCCGGGGATCAATTTCCTTCATGGCGAAGAAGCTGTCCTTTCCATTCATATCCGGCATGACCATATCCAGAATGACCAGATCAATTTCCGCCGACCTCTCCCGGAATATTTCCAGGGCCTGCCTTCCGTTCTCCGCCATAAGGACCTCATATCCCAGGCTTTTTAGCAGGGATCCCACGGTTTTTCTTACCACCGCCTCGTCATCAGCTAAAAGAACGGTGCCGGTGCCGGTGGGAATCGATTCGTTTGAGTCCGGTTCCTTTCCGGACTCCTCCTGCCCCAGGGGGAGATAAATATGGAATGTGCTTCCCTTGCCCACTTCGCTTTCCACATCAATGGCTCCCCCGTATTGCTGAATGGTACCGAAAACCGATGACAACCCCAGGCCCGTTCCCTTGCCCTGCTCCTTCGTTGTAAAGAATGGTTCGAATATCCTCTTCAAATCCCCTGGGGGGATTCCCGATCCCTCGTCCCTGATGGTCACTTCCAAATAAGCGCCCGGTTCGATATCCATGGCTATGGCATCGCAGAAATTTTCATCAAGATCGCGGAGACCGGCGTTCACGTAGATATTCCCCCCCTCGGGCATGGCATGGGTGGCGTTGATAAGAATGTTCAGGTAGGCGTTCTGCAGCTCCGATTTATCCCCTCTCATCGGGATATCCCCGTCCGGCAGATCCTCATGTACCCTGATACGCCGGTCCACCGTACTCCGCAGGAATGATACGGCGTCCCGCAGGGGGTCCAGGGAGTTGATGGGTGAATGGGAGAGGCGTTGCTTCCGGGCAAAGGTGAGCAGCTTTCCCGTAAGGGAAGCGGCCCTTTGCGAACTCTCCAGGATAAGGGCGACATATTCCAGGGAATCGGAGCTGTCGGCCAGGGTGTCCTTGAGCAGTTCCGCCGCCCCCATGATTCCCCCCAGCATATTGTTAAAGTCGTGGGCGACCCCTCCCGCCAGCTGGCCGATGGATTCCATCTTCTGAATCTGATTGAACTGATCCTGAAGCTCCTTCTCCTTCGTGATGTTTCTGAACACGATGACCACTCCGGTCACCCGCCCCTCCTCGGAGAAGATGGGGGCCCCCGAATCGGAAATCAGATACTCCTCCCCTCCCCGGGAGACCAGGGCGGTATGATCGGGATGTTTGATGATGCGCCCGTCCGCTATAACCCGGGACGGGATGTCGGAAGCCGGCTCTCCCCCGTCCTTCCGGATGACCCGGTATACGTCGGAGATGTCCCTGTCCCGGACCTCCTCCAGGGTCCATCCGGTCATCCCTTCGGCGACCTGATTCATAAGGGTTATCCGCCTCTCCCTGTCCGCGACGATGACCCCGTCTCCCATGGATCTCAGGGTGGCCCGCAGGCTCTCTTCGCTGGCCCGGAGGGATATCTCGGCGCAGCGCCTTTCGTCGGTGGCGAAGATCTGCCCCGCCAGGGCGGCCAGGGAACTGACGAAGGCCTGCTCGTCCGCATGCCATTCCCGCTCAGGCCCCGTATGCTCGCAGCTGAAGAGACCCGCGAAATGCCCCTCCTGCATAATGCCCGCATCCATGAGGGAGGTTATGCCCCGGGGGATGATCCAGTCCTGCCGCAGCTCTTCCAACCGGGGATCGGTCATCGCGTCATGGGCGTCTATCCTTGTCTCGTAGCGAATGGACCGCCAGTAGCTGGGGTAGTTGTCCAGGCACAGGGTCTCCCCCGAGCTATGTTCGTCCCGGCTGGCCACGTACTGGTCCAGATTGACGATTTCGTTGGTCTCCTTCCTGTAGATCCATGTTCCGACCCGGTCGACCTCCAGGGCGGCGGCGGCCTGGCGGGTCAGTTCGGGGATAGCCCGGGACGCGATGCCGCTGCCTATCTCCTCGCTCTCCGCGAGCCGGGCCAGGGCATCCCTCTGGGCGGACATCCGGGAGGCGGTCCTCTGGAGTTCCATGCTGGCCTTCTTGCGGTCGGTAATATCCATGGAAACGGAAAGTCTGGATTTCCCGTTGTGCCAATCGATGAGGCAGTTGTAGAGGAGAATCCAGCGAACGCCCTCTTCCGTTTTCAGGCGGACTTCCCTGGCGGAAACGCTTCCTGCGGTTTCCAATTCCCTAAAAAGCTCTTCCCTGTCCGCCGGTTCCATGTGGCGTTGTACATCCTCCGAGGTACTCCCCCGTATTTCCTCCCGGGTGAGGCCTGTCATGGCGCAATGGTACCGATTCGCCTCCAGGACCTTTCCGTCCAGGCTGTTTATGACGCAGGAAAAGGGAAGGAGGTCAAAGAGTGTTTTGAAGCGCTGCTCGCTTATCTCCCTTCTGTTTCGCGAGGAGATGGCCAGGGTGGAGAGAATGGCGATGCCCAGGGCGGTGAGAAGCAGAACGATGAGGATGATGAGCATAATGCTCTTTCTGAAACTGGAGAGCTCTCCATTTATATCGTCAAGATAGGCTCCGGTTCCAATTATCCAGCCCCAGGGAGCAAAGGCCCGGACATAGGAGATCTTGGGTTTTATAAGGGTCGCGTCGTCCTTGAACTGCCAGTCGTACTCCAGGAATCCCCCCTCCGGAGTCGAATCGGCGATGCGCACCATCTCCGTCAGGATATGGCTCAGGTCCAGATCGGGGATCTCCCCTATGATATCCCCTTCCAGGTCGGGGCGGTAGGGATGCATGATCAGGACCGGCGTCTTATCAAGAATCCAGTAGTAATCCCGTCCGTCCTCCCCGTACCGGATCTTGCGGTATCTGTCAAGGAAGCGCCTCTGGGCCTCCTCCCTGGTACTGCGCCCGTATAATACGTCCTCATTCCGGGAATTCAAGTCGCTCATGGCCAGTTCCATCATCCGCTTGACCATCTCGTAACGCTGATCAAGAAGATAGTCCTCGATCCGGGGCAGAAAGAACCCTACCATGCTATAGGCGAAGGTCCCCATGATAAAGAGGGCCGTGAGAAAAATGCCGAGGGTGAAACGATGGCGACTTGAGGAGAATCCCATTCATACAGTATAAACTGAAATTTATATTAATGTGGCTTCCCTGTCCTTTTTTTATGAGTCCCTTAGTAGGGATTCGCAGAATGTGACGAATAGCCCGGCTATGCGTGCCTAATCGCACGTTTTACCTCCCAAAGGCTATCATGCCCCCCTTTCTCCCTCTTGGCACAAACCTTGCACGAAATTGCTCCTATATAAGGAACATATTTATGAAAATGGGAATTCAGGTAAAAATAATCGGTATGACCGTTACCATGCTGATGATAGCCAGTCTGCTTCAGCTCTTACTGGCGAATCAGGAGATAAGCGATACGGGAAGGGAAGTGGCCGAGTCCTCCCTTACCTGGAAACTTCAGGGGGATCTGGCCATGAGCATAATCGTGAAATCCAACGACGATTCGCCCCAGACTCTTTTAAGACGTTTGGGCCTGGCCGTTTAATCCCCCCGGGCGGCGAACCCCTCCAGGAACCGGAGGCACTCCTCCTCCCCCATCGCCTTGGCGAAGATCCACCCCTGTACGTGTTCCACGCCGCTCTCCCGGACCTTCGCCAGCTGCTCCTCCGTCTCTATCCCCTCGGCCACTGTCCTGAGGGAGAGGCTCTCCGCCAGCCCCACGATGGAGGTGAGGAGCTGCTCGTCCCGGCCCGATTTGAAGAGGGAGTCCACGAAGCGCTTGTCTATCTT
>QKAI01000511.1 GCA_003246505.1 Spirochaetaceae bacterium
ATCGGGGCGGCGCCGGGGGCTTCCGCCGGGGCGTAGAGGAAGCCCTCAAGGGAAAGGACGATCTTTTCTGGCTCCTTGACGACGATGCGGTGCCCCGGGAGAACGCCCTTTCGGAGCTTTTGCGGGCGGGGCAGAATATTCCCGGTTCCTGGGGAGCCCTGGCTTCTCTCATCGCCCAGGAGGGGAATCCCGATCTGATAACCGAAACGGGTGGAGGAATTCTCTGGCTAAGGGGCAAATTAATCGCTTATAATCAGAACAGGAGGGTATCGGATATGGCCGGAGAACCCTTCCGGGTCGGACATGGGGCGGCGGCGTCCCTGCTCATCAGTCGGGAGGCCGTGGAAGCTTGCGGTTTTTTTGAGGATGTGTTCATTCACTTTGATGACGTGGAGTGGTGTTACCGCATAGCCCGCAGGGGTTACCCCGTCTACTCTGTGCCCCTTTCCGTGGTATACCACCCTTATAAAACGGGTAACACCCCCGGATGGATACGCTACTACGACGCCCGCAATATCCTGCTCGTTTATCGAAGGAACCATCCCCTCCTGCTCTTTGTGCCCCTGCTCAGGTTCCGCCTCATGGCTCTTGTCTTTTTTCTGCGCCGGGAGGGAGGGATCGCCCGATACATTCTGATGGGGCAGAGGGATTTTTTCCATAATCGCATAAGGGACAGGGAGGAGTTGCCCTGAATGGTTAAGCAGCACAGCCGCTATCAGGTGGAAATGAAGAACGACTATCCCCTGCAGAAAGGAAGGAAAGACGGCTATACCCTGGATGTGTACCTGCTCTCCCCCTTTTCCCTGGATATCAACGATTCCACCTACTCCCGGCAGGAGATTCTGGCCGATACCCATATCTACACCAGGCATACCTTCTATCAGACCACCCTGGAGGAGCTGCTAAACCGGGAGAATTCGATAAGCCCCCTTATCCGTCTGGAAAAAATGCTCGGAAAGGACCGGGTCTTCACTACTGAGGAGAACCGGCAGATCCTCTATGAATTCCGGGTGCTGGCCAATGTTTTTCTGGAACTGATGGAAGAGAAGGAGGGCCGGCTGAAGGAGATGGTGCAGAAGGAAGGTCCCTCCCCGGCCCTGAAGGGGGAGGTTATCCGTTTCTACGAACATCTGGAAGAGATGCTTAACCGGTTCAGGGCTCTCAGAATACCCCGGGAGAATAGGGGGCTCTACGGAACGGAGATCGGCCATGCCTTCCTGCTGGCCGACGAGATGATCAGCCTTACCGTGGAGAGCGTCCTGGCTCCCCTGCTCTCCCTTTTCAACGACGCGGAGGGTACCACGGGCAAGAAGCGGATAAAGAAACTGCTCGTGAGGGAGCTGGCCTACCGCCGCAGCCGCAACTACGCCTCTCTGGACGGACGCAGCGCTTCGGAGGAGAACCGGGAGAGGACGATCTACCGGGAAAGCATCCTCAAGAAATGGGCCCATTCGGTCAACTACATGGAGAACCGGTACTCCTCTTTGAATAAAAACACGTCCCACCTCCTCGCGGCGGTGGCGGCGGCGGTGGCCATGGCCTTCGCCGTCATCGCCACGCTCTACGCGAACCGCTTCTTCGTTACCTACAGCCTGCCCTGGATCCTCATAGCCGTCTTCTCCTACTCCCTCAAGGATCGCATCAAGGAGGGGCTCCGCACTATTTTCAAAAAGATCATCCCCGTCATAATATCGGACCGGACGGATAACCTGTACGACCATCTCCTCAGCCGCCCCGTAGGCAGGGCGCGGCTCTCCGTGGAGCATATGAAGATGAAGGACCTCCCCCCCGGGGTGAAGGATTTCTACAGGAGGGAGGAGAACGCCCTGACCTCCATACTCATTCCGGAGAACGTGCTTCATCTGAGAAGGCGGATCCATATCAGAGGGAAAATGCTGGAATCCCGCCATACCCGTCTGACCTCCCTGACCGAGGTCTTTCGCCTGAATCTCCACAGATATACCCGGAATATGGACGATCCGGAGAAGAGGCTCTGGTTTCTTGAAGGGGAGAACCCCCTCTCCCTAATGGGATCACGGATCTACTGGCTGCGTATGGCCGTGATCATATCCCGTAGGAAGGACCCCCCCCGAAGGGCATTTTACAAAATCCTTATGAGGCAGGACGGCATTATCCGGGTTGTGACGGAGAAAGAATACGATGAATAGTCTGGCCCATCTCCTCCCGGCCGAAGGGCTTCTGGAGAAAACCGGCCAGACCGTCCCTCTCCATGGAAAGGATATCCTCCGGACGGGCAAATCCCGAGGAGAGTAATACGGGAACGGTTTCGTCCCTTTCCCGCAGTTTATAGAAAAGTTCCCTGCCCCCCATGCGGGGCATGATCATATCGGTGATTACCAGGCGGATTTTCTCCCTCTCCCGGGAGAATATCTCCAGGGCCTCCTCCCCCTGTGTCGCCAGAAGGACCTGGAAGCCCAGCTTTTCCAGAAGCGGTTTGCCGGTCAGGCGGATGATCTCCTCGTCGTCCACGAGGAGAATGGCGCCGGAACCCTGCCAGCTGTCCCCGTCCGCGGGTGAGGAGGTACTTATTTCGCTGATTTCCACAAGGGGAAGGTAAATATGGAAAACGGTCCCGATTCCTACTTCGCTGTAGACCGTTATGGCCCCCCGATGGTCCTGTACGGTCCCGTATACCAGGGAAAGCCCCAGGCCGGTTCCCTTGCCCCTCTCCTTTGTGGTAAAGAAGGGATCGAATATCTTGTCCTGCAGATTCTGCGGTATTCCCGTTCCCGTATCCCTGACGGTTACTTCGATGTAATCCCCCGGTTCAATAGGGAACTGGCTGAAATGGCAGTATTCCCTGTCCAGACGGGTATTTTTCGTGCTCAGGGTGAGTTCTCCCCCTTCGGGCATGGCATGGGCCGCATTGATGGCCAGATTCATGATGCAGTTCTGCAGGGCCGTGAAGTCACCGGAGAGATAACTTTTTGCCGCCCTCTTTTCCACATTGATATGGACCTTACGGTCCAGGGTTCTCTCCAGAAGGTAGAGGGAATCGTCGATGATCCTGTGGATATCCACTTCCTCTTCCGCCATGTGCTGTTTTCTTCCGAAGGCCAGAAGCTTTCCGGTCAGATCCGCCGCCCGTTCCGCCGTTTCCTGTATCATCCGGACGAATTGGCGGCTCTCCTCCCGGATGGTCTCATCCATCTGGAGAAGCTGGGCGGCGCTCGAAATGCCGGCGAGCATGTTGTTGAAATCATGGGCGACTCCCCCGGCCAGCTGTCCGATGGCGTCCATCTTGCGGGCCTGGATCAGCTGCTCCTCCATCCTCTCCTTATCCCTCATCTCCCTGTTCAGATCTTCTATCTTCTGCTTGATCGCCTGCTGCATCTGGGCGAAGCTGTGGGAGAGGAGACTGACCTCGTCCCTTCCCGTTGCCGGGATGATCTGGTCCAGATCTCCCTCGGAAATTTTCCTGGTGATATGGGTCAGCTGCACGATGGGCTTGGTGAGATTGAGGGATATCACCGTGAGGAGGGGGAAGAGAATGAGGGCTATGAGAATAATGATGAACAGGAGGATCTGCTGGAATTTCCGCAATTCCCCATATTTTTCCCTCAGGGGTACCGTATAGACGATAATCCAGTTCCAGGGATCGAAATGTTCAAAGACATACCACTTCATCTCCCCCCGATAGGAGGCGTTCAGTTCGTGGAGATTCTTGTACTTCAGCCTGTAGAAGGCCTCGATCTCGGCCATGGAGGAATCCCCGGCAGGCAGATCGGGATGGAGCACCACATTCAGTTTCCAATCCAGAATAAAGGGATAGACTTCGGGATTTTCCTCTTTGTAATAGGTTTTTTTTATAACCTCCAGGGAGCTTTTCTGGAAATCATCCTTATAGACTTCGTAGAGCCCGGTCTTTTTCAGTTTATCATTGGACCGCTCCATCTCTCCCCGCAGGATTTCTATCCGTTCCTGATAGAGGGAGAGCTGGCTCTGATCGATAATGATTCTCAATTGGTTGCGGGAGATAAAAAAAACCGACAGCAGTGCCAGCAGAAGGGAACCGATCATGAGGGAGAGGAGTTTGGCTGTTATGGACGTGAAGAAATTCAGCATCAGTCCATTTCCCCGTTCCAGAGAATGGCCTTCTCCAGAAGATCCCGGGGAATTATGAATCCCAACCTTTTCGCCATGGCCGCATTGATAACCAGGCGGGATTCCCGATTGATTCCCGGCAGTATGCCTTCCATGGGAGTCCCGTCAAGAAGGGCGATTACCGTTTTTCCCATCCACCATCCCTGCTCCTCCGCAATTTTAACATCCCCCAGCAGGGCCAGGGGTATATTCTGCTCTATGGTGGTTGCCACGGGTATGCGCGTATTTCCGTAGATGAAAGGGAGGACATCCTCATAGTCCCAGTTTTCAATACCTACGGGGCTGAATAAAATCAGGATATCGACTTCCTCCTGCATTGTCAGGTAGGACTTCTTCCACTCCCCATAGGTAGAGACAAAGTCCGCCCGGGATACGGGAATACCCAGTTTGTCCTGTATGATCCGGTTGATCCTGTAATTGAAGTCCTCGTCCCGGAAGATCAGCCCCAGCCTGTCCCCCCGGGAGAAGCGGCGCAGGTATTCCAGGGAGGCCTCCAGGGGGTCCACCTCTATCATTCCGGTTACGTTTTCTGCGGGCAGACCGTATTCGGAGGCATCCCAGTTGACGCCGCAATAAACGACAGGCATTTCTTCCCCCAGGAGGTAGGGCATAACCAGATACTTTACGAAATTGTCATCGCTGCCGCAGACGATATCGGGCTTCCATTCCCCGATGATATCAGCTGCGGATCGAGCCTGGGCTCTCATATAGGCCTCATCCTGGTTGATTTTCGTATTCATCCTGAAAAAACGCAG
>QKAI01000445.1 GCA_003246505.1 Spirochaetaceae bacterium
CCCCGTCCAGATCGTAATAGAAATTATCGTCCCTGTCCCACATCTTGCTGGAAATACGGGTTTTGAGGGAAAAATACTTCTTCTTGTACTTGAAACTGAGTTCCTTATCGTTCAGAACGTCTCCCAGGGCGGCCATATAGAGGGAGTTGATCGCCACCTGGGCGTTGAAATCCACATAATAAGCCGCGTCCCCCCGGGGAGCGTCACCCATCATGGTGGCGGACAGGGGCACCTTGTAGAAGCCGCTCTCCTCATCCTTGCAGGTCGTTTCCAGCCATTCGTAGTAATTTTCCAGCTGGGGCATGATCTCCTTGATCCTCTTTTTAGCGCCCACCTTGTGGTAGAGGTTGTACTCCACCCAGGCGAAGAGGGGAGGGCAAATCCCTTCGGGGTTGTCCTTCGTGAACACGGGCTTTCCCGTTAGGTCGTCGTACTCGCAGCGAATAGCCCCATTCTCCTCCTGCTTCATGTAGAACACGTCCAGAATATTGGATACGGGGAAATTCCGGCTGTTGTAGACGAGAAAAAAAGAAGCCATAAAGGTTTCGTACAGATTGATCGCGCTGCCTTCGGGATATTTAAAATAAAAAGGTCCGAAATTATTCTCAGGAGTGCCCTTTCCCAGAAAATCGGTGAGCCAGACCCAGGATCTTTCATAAATATCTACGAAATCCTGATCATAGTAATGAACAAGGGGAAAGTCTTTTTTTACCACTTTTTCTCCTCGGTAAAATTTATTCTATTGGGGGGGAAGGCGGAAATTACCGATAATAATCTGTCTTCCGATGAAACCTTTTCATATTACCACATCGGGAGAAGAAAATCAAATGGAAAATGCGTCTCAATCCCCTTTTATCCGGTTGTGATTCCGGACTGCCTCGTCTATGAGAAGGCGCAGCACCTTCCGGGCGATCTCCGGATCAAGGCCGGATTTGAGGGCGAGGCTCGATATGCGTTCCATCTGCTGCCGCTCCCTCTCCGGGTCGGAGGAGGGGAGATTGTTATTTTTTTTGATTTGACCCACTTCCCCGGTGATGCGAAACCGTTCGGCGATGAGTTCGATAAGGTTTTCGTCGATCCTGTCCAGGGTTTTGCGCAGGGATAACAGTTCTTCCATAGGATATAGTATACGAAAGAGTCCGTTCTTAGGCAATGTAAAGAAGGGCGGGATATTATCCCGACCCTTCTTAGCTCGCCTTTCTTTCCCGGCTCTCCTTGTTGCAGTAAAGGATCTTTCTTATGCTGTCCGGTGAAAGATTGTATTCGTCGGCCAGACCGTTAATGGTCCATCCCTCCTGCTTGAGCTGGCGGATGTCCTCGTTTCTGGCCCGTATTTTTTCTCTGGTCCCGTTCTTTTCTCCCCAGGATAGGCGTGTTTCTTCTATTCGGGGGATGTAGATCTGAGATCCCTGTATGTATTTTTGTATTTCCTTAACCAATTCTACGGGAAGACACTCTTCCGCTTTCATATAAGACATGGTTTTTTTCCTCATATTGCTAGCGCCCGTCCAATCCTTTTTGGGATCAAACCGAAATGTACCGAATAGATGCTGCTGGACTGCTATGAGGAGAGAAGGTGGGTAGTTACTCCTCGGCGGTCCGGCAGATTCCAAGAACCATTGCTGTTCGTGCAAAACAATCGTATTTAATCATTTGAAACCTCCGCCTGAGATAATAAGTTGTTCCCATTCTAGATCGGCGTTTATTATTTGTAAAGGGTAAAGAACAGTTAAATTTGAAAATTCCTTTGACTTGCCCGCCGCACCGATTGCAGCGGTACCCCGCAGGAGCAGCCCGAACGAAGGGCGGAGCGGAGCGAGCCCGCGAGGGAGGGGAAGCGCCGGGGCGCCTGGGACGAGGAGTTTAGCGGAAAGCGGGTCCGCCCTGGCGGGCGGCCCATGGAAAAAACCGGTCTAAGGAAACTTTCCCTTTTCCCACGGTCCGACACGGTTTATAGTGGAATCATACCGGTAAATAAAGCGAGGCAGGGACCCGATCCCCGCCGGGCGAGTACAGGAGGTGCGTTATGATTGCGTATAAAATTAATGGGGTGAATAACCTCTAAGGACGGGAGGGAGTTTTCCTTGGGGAAGGCTCCCTCTTTTTTTGCAATTCCCTTGCCCCTTCCACCCTTCCCGCCTATACTTTATAAAAATGTATGATAATCCGACCGGAGGTAAAAAAGTGAAAAGAAACGAGAAAGCCGCCGACCTGCTCCGGCAGTTCAAGGGGGATTCCTACCGTTACGGTAAGGGGGCTCTGGAGGGCCTGGCCGGCGTCGTCCGGGGAATGGGGCGGCGGGCCGTTCTGGTTCACAGCACCTTCAGGGGAAGCGAAGCCTGGATAGAGAGGATCGCCGCGTCCCTGAAGGAGGCGGACATTGAACTGATCGCCCGGATACCCGGGGGAAAGCCCAACGCCCCCCGGGAGGATCTGTACCGGATCTCCGAAGCCATCGCCGTGGTCGACCCGGATCTGCTGGTGACCTTCGGCGGGGGAAGCAATATTGACCTGGTGAAAGCGGCGGAGGTCCTCAGGACCCTGGGCGGCTCGATCGACGATTATTTCGGCGTGGGCAAGGTCAGCGAGGCTTTGGCGGCAGCGGGAAAATCCCTGACCCCCCACATCGCCATTCAGGCGGCCTCCTCCAGCGCGGCCCATCTTACCAAGTATTCCAATATCACCGATACGGCCACGGGGCAGAAGAAACTGATCGTCGACGAAGCGGTGGTTCCTGCCCGGGCTTTCTTCGATTACGAGGTGACCCTGGGAGCGCCCCCCACCCTGACCATGGACGGGGCTCTTGACGGAGTCTCCCACTCCCTGGAGGTTCTTTACAGCGCCAGCGGGAAGGAGAATTACGGCCTCTGCCTGGATATCGCCCTGACCGCCATCGGCCTGGTTATCGAATTCCTGCCCAAAGCCCTGGAGAATCCCGGGGATTACGCCGCCCGGGAAGGGCTGGGCCTGGCCACCGATCTGGGGGGATACTCCATTATGGTGGGGGGGACCAACGGGGGCCATCTGACCAGTTTCTCCCTGGTGGATCTGCTAAGCCACGGCAGGGCCTGCGCCCTGATGAATCCCTACTACACGGTCTTTTTCGCCCCCGCCGTGGAGGATGCGCTGAGGAAGATCGGAGCCGTCTACCGGGAATTCGCCTACTCCAACGCGGATTTCGACTCCCTTTCGGGCAGAACCCTGGGAATGGCCGCGGCGGAGGCCATGTTCGGTCTTTCCAAACGGATCGGTTTTCCCCTGACCCTGGGGGAAGTGGAAGGTTTCAACCGGGGGTATATTGAACGGGCTCTGGAAGCGGCCCGGGATCCCCAGCTGAAGATGAAGCTTCAGAACATGCCCATTCCCCTGGATGCGGATGATGTGGATCCCTATATGGGGCCGATTCTGGAAGCGGCCCAAACGGGAGACCTCTCCCTGATCCGCATGAAATAGGGACCGGGGGCTAGCTCTTTTTGAAGAGCCGCGTCCCCAGCAGGAGAAGCCAGTACCAGATCTGCCGGAAGAGGCGCAGCCAGCGCCAGGGCAGGAAAAGGCACTTGAGTACGCTCCGGAAGAAGCGGGAAACCGCCGTTTCAGAGGGTTTGGGTTTGCGGCCGCTGATGATCTCGAAACAGTTGCGGTTCCAGAGGAAAATCCCCGGATTGTAGGCGTCCTTGTTCCGGTGGATCCAGAGATCCCTCCCCTTGATGCCCCTCCCCGTGAGGAGAAGGGTGGGGGAGGATTTCCTTATGGCCATGAGGATATCCTCTTCCCGATTCCTCTCCCATCGCCCCTGATGGCGTCCTACGAAGCGCAGGCCGGGAAAGGAGTTCTTCAGATTGGTGAAGGATTTCTGGATCCGCTTTTTGGAGGATCCGAGTAGGTAGGCCGACTTACGGCGGTTCTCCAGTATCCCCATGAGGGAGATAATAAAGTCAAAGGCCCGGTAGCGCCGGGGCTCCTCCATCTTAAGGAACCGGGCGCCCTTAATGATGCGATGGGACACGGGAAGAACCAGGGCGGCCTCTTTGACCGCCCGGCACCATTCACCCTTCTGCCGGCGGGCTTTCATGAAACCCACGAAATCCAGGAGGATGATCTGATTCACCCGGCCGTTTTCGGCCAGATTCAGGATGACCTCTTCCAGGTCCTCCTCCCTGACGATGTCCACAGGCACGTTGAGCACATTAATCCGTTTTACAAGACCCGCTTCCACTAAAACAACTCCCTGAGCATGGTTTTTACCGCGGCCACGGCATAGACCGAGGCGGTTTCCGCTCTTAGTACATTATCGCCAAACCAGAGGGAATGATAACCCCAAATCTTCAGCTTGTCCACTTCCGCCGGCGAGAGCCCTCCCTCGGGGCCGACGAGGATGCCGATGATCCGTCGGGTGGGGGCGGCGGCGGACAGGACCGGTCCGATGAGCCCCTCGTCCAGGGGGTCCTGGTGGCAGAAAAACCCCAGGAAGTCCTCCCCTCCCGTCTCCAGCCGGGAAAAGGGGGCCGGCTCTTCCAGAACCGTGGCCACCGGGGATCCGCTCTGCTGCAGGGCCTCCCGGACGATCCGGTCCCACCGCTCCTTCTTGGCGGCCCTCTCCTTGGCATTGGCGAATCTGATGAGGGAGTGGTCGCTTTCCATGGGTATGATGCGGCTCACCCCGGCTTCGGTGGCCTGGCGGATGATCTGCTCCATCTTCTTTCCCTTGGGTAGGGCCTGGAAGAGATGGATTTCATACTCCTCCCCCCTTTCGTAGGAGGGGAGCCGTTCCAGTATCCGGTAAACGCTGGAATCGGCGTTTTTTTCTGTCAGTTCCAGGCGGTAGGTAAGGCCGTCCCTGTCCCGGGCCTGCATCCGGTCTCCCGGTGCGAGGCGCCGC
>QKAI01000305.1 GCA_003246505.1 Spirochaetaceae bacterium
AGTGGCTGTTCCCAGACCCTATAGCATAGGCGGAAGGGAGGGCAAGGGTCAATGTCCCCGGGGGGTAGAGGGGCTATAAAAAAACCGGCGGTAGGGACCGCCGGTTTAAAACTAAATAGTATGGGAGGGAATCAGAGACCGAAACCGGCCTTGAGTCCAAGGGCGAGAACGCCTCCGTTATCTATATCATAGGCATCGGCCACCGTATTGCCGTTGACCAGCCAGTTCAGGTAGAGCCCCATCTTGGTGAATAGGGCGCTCTTCTTGGTGAGGAAGTCGTAACCGATACCCGCGCCGAATCCCAGTTCCCCGTTGACATCGCCGGTGAACATGGAGAAATTCACATTTTCCATGGGAGTGGCGGTTATGTTCATGAGGGACATGATACCCCCGGCGAAGGAGAAGCCCGCGGAGAAGGTATCGTCAAAGGTGAATTGAATACCAAAGGGATTGATCGAATCCACGCTGCCGTCGCTGACGGTATAGGTACCCATGGCACCTATTTCAAAGGTAAAATACTCAGGGGTAACCGCGAAAGTGCCGGCTGCTGCCAGAGCGACAAACAAAAGAACAATGGTCAGTTTCTTCATTAAGAAAACTCCTTTTGAAAAATATACATCCATTATTACCACAATAATCGACACATTTCCATTCTACTTTCAGAAAAAAATCACTTTTCCATCAAAGAGGCCTCTTCCGAGTCGGGATAGAGACCCAAAAGCTTATCCCGGACAATGTCCGCCCTTTTCTGTCCCTCCTCCAGGGTCCTATAGATCTCCCAGGACCGGTAGAGGGCTCGGGCGGCCCAAATATCCTGGGCGGGATAGTTGTAACTCACATTCAATAGCTCCTGGGCTCCCCTCCCGGGATCGGTCAGGGCGATCAGCTCTCCCGCCCGGTAATTGGCCTCCGCCCCCAGGGCTCCCTTGTCCGACTCCATGACCACCCGGTAGTAGGATTCCGCCTCCTCCGGCCGCCCGTCGGCTATCCGGTAACGGGCCAGGAGCAATAGGGCCTCCGTACGCAGGGAAAAGGGCAGTTCTTCGGCCCGGTAGATGCTTTCCAGATATTCGCTTCCCCCCTCAGGGGAGCCCCCGGACCGTTCCGTCCCGATAACCAGGGGAGCCAGCAGGGAGATGTCTCCGGTCAGGCCGCTCAGCTCTGTCAGAAGGGCCTGGGCCTGTTCCCCGTCGCCCTGCTCCGCGGTGAGCCGGCCCAGGGCGGCGGCCCGTGCGTAGAGGGTCTCCCCTTCTCCCCGGGCAAGCCCCTCCCTTATGCCCTGGAACAGTTCATCCACGGCCAGGGGGATCTGCCCGGACTCGGCCAGGGCCAGGGAAGCCCGGAGAGGCGCCTGCAGGGCGTCGGCCTGCTCGGGGAAGACATCCCCGCAGAGGAGATACCACTCCCGGGCCAGGGCGTAATCCTCCAGGGCCCAGGCGTCCTCCGCTTCGGAGAAAAAGAGATTCACCCCCAGGTCGCTCCCGGGATAGTCCGCTCTCATGAGCCGGGCCAGACGTACCGCTTCGGGCCTGTCTCCCCCTTCCAGAGCAATCCGGGCCAGTTGGTAGAGGGACCGTTCCCGGACCTCTCCCGCGGTGGTTAGCACGGCCTCGGCGAAGATTTCCTCCGCTCCGGCCGGGTCACCCCTTTCGATCCGGCAGATTCCCCCCTGGTAGAGGGACTCCTCCCCGTAGGGCCCGTCCGGGTTGTCCCGGGCCAGGGAGAGAAAGAGGGCCTCCGCCCGGTCCCATTCCCGGTTTTTCTGACGGCTCAGGGCCTCCTTGAAGGCGGCTTCCCGCTGAAGGTCCCCGTCATAGCCGGCCAGAATCGTCCCGGCCCGGGCAAAAAGTTCCGCCGCCCGGATCCACTCCCTTCTGTCAAAACGGATGTCCCCCATGTAAAGGGCGGTTTCCCCCGCCCTGCGGGAATCTTCGTAGCGCTTCAGGTAGTCCTCAAAAAGGGGCAGGGCCTTCTCTCCCTGATCGACCTTATAGTAGCACAGGGCCAGGGAGTAACGGCTGTCCTCCTCCACCTCCGGGGTCAGCTCCTTTTCAAGGCCCAGCAGTTCCTCAAAGTACCCCGCCCCCCGTATGTACTCCTCCCGGAGCACGTAAATATAGCCCAGCCGATAGAGGGCCTCCTCCCGGTATTCGCTCTGCGGATAGCCGGATGCCAGCTTTCCCAGCCAGGTCAGGGCTTCGGTCCAGCTCTCCCGGTCCATGGCGGTCTCGGCCAGCATCATCAGGTAGAGGTCGTTCTTTCCCCCCCCGCCGTAGAGGCCCACCATGATCTTCAGATGGGCCTCCAGCATGTCCGTCCGGTCCAGCTCCATCATCAGGGCGGCCACCATGGCCCCGGTCTCTTCCCTCCCCGGGGCATCGGGATAGTCGTCAAAGAGGGTTTTCCCGTATCCCAGGGCCAGTTCCCGGTCCCCCCTTTCCAGGGCCAGGGAGGTCAGGGCGTCCAGGGCGTCCCGGCGGACGGGACTTTCGGGGCGGGCCATGGTGTCCCGGAACCACTTCTCCGCCTCCTCCCTGTTCCCCTCCCTCAGCCAGGTCAGGCCCACATTATAGGCGATCCGGTCCCGTTCGTCCCCGGCGGGTTCCTCTTTCAGAAGGGCTGTCCACACCTCCCGGGCGGATCCGGTCTCCCCCAGGGCGCTCAGGTTCTCCGCCTTCATATTCAGGGCACGCCGGGCGTAGGGACTGTCCGCCCCCCCCTTCTCCAGCTCGGCCAGGAGCTCCAGGGAACGTTCCTTCCGGCCCGCCTCGCTTTCCGCCCGGGCCAGCTGAAAGGTCACTTCCTCCCGGTACTCTCCGGCGGGAAAGAGCTTGAGGTAGAGCTCGAAGCGGCGCCGGGCCTCGTCGGGCTTTCCCAGATTCAGGTAGCAGAGGCCGATGTAGTAGGGCATGGCCCGGGAGTAGGGAGAACTGCCGTAATCGGTGGAGAGGCGCTCGAAGTTGGGAAGGGCCCTTTCGTAATCACCCAGGTTCAGCCAGGCCAGCCCCCGGCGGTAATAGGCCTGGGTCACCAGCTCCGTATTGGCGGAAAGGCTGATGAGTGAGGCGTAGCTGCCGGCGGCGGCGGCATAGTCGCCCCGCTTCTCCCGCAGGAGCCCCAGATAGAGGTAACTTCTTTCCAGGTAGTAGGTTTCCCCGGCGTAGGCCAGTTGTTTCTCAAAGGCCTTCTCCGCCTCATCCCAGGCCATAAGGGCGTAATGGTCCAATGCCTGCCAGTAGGCGGTCCTCCTCAGATAGGGGGAGTCCGGCTTTTCCCTTACAAGGCGGTCCAGCCGTTCCAGGGAAAGGGCGTAGCGTTCCAGGCTGTAGAGGGCCACCCCGCTCATATAGAGAACCGCATCGGCCCGGGTCTCCCCGGGATAGCGCTCCAGATAGGCGTCGAAATTGACCAGGGCGTCCTCGTAAAGTTTATCCTGGAAGGCGCCCAGGCCCTGGTCGAAAAGCTGTTCCCTGCTCTGAGCCGAAAGGCACAGGGCCAGGGCCGTCAGTATTAGTACGGGGGCGATTTTTCTCAATTACCCCTCCTTTTTCGTTTTCCCCGCCCGAAAATGGATCTGGCCGTTCTTGAGTTCCCCGCGGATCTGATCGTTCTCCCGGAATTTTCCTTCCAGGATTCCCAGGGAGATGGGATCCTCCACCTCCTTCTGGATCAGCCGCCGGAGCGGACGGGCTCCGTAATTGATATCATAGCCCTTTTCCAGGAGATATTCCTTGACCCGGGGTGAAAGATTCAAATCGATCTTCTGTTCCTTCAGCCGGTCCTGGAGTTCCCGGGTCATCAGATCCAGGATGGACATCACATGGTCGTGGTCCAGATAGTGGAAGACCACCGTCTCGTCGATGCGGTTTATGAATTCGGGCTGGAAGATCCTCTTGAGCTCCTGCAGGGCCGAGGCGGTCAGCTCGTTATGGGACATGACCCCGTCGGTCTGGGAGAAGCCGATCCCCGATCCGGCCATGATCTGCCGGGCCCCGGCGTTGCTGGTCATGATGATGACGCAGTTGCGGAAGGAGACCCGGTGGCCCAGGCTGTCCTGCACCTCCCCCTCCTCCAGAATCTGGAGGAGCAGGTTGAACACGTCCCCGTGGGCCTTCTCAATCTCGTCCAGGAGCACCACGCTGTAGGGACGGCGGCGGATCTTCTCGGTCAGGGTGCCCCCCTCCTCGTAGCCCACGTATCCCGGAGGGGCCCCGACGAGGCGGGAGATGTTGTGCTTCTCCATATAGTCGGACATGTCCACCCGGACCAGGGCGTCGGAGTTGCCGAAAAGGTACTCCGCCAGGGTTTTGGCGAGCAGGGTCTTCCCCACCCCGGTCGGCCCCAGGAAGATGAACGATCCCAGGGGGCGGGAGGGGGAGTTGAGCCCCGTACGGGAGCGGCGGATGGAGGAGGCGATGACCCCGATGGCCTCGTCCTGGCCGATCACGGTCCTGTGGAGGGCGTCCTCTATCTTCAGGAGCCGCTCCGATTCGCTCTGCACCAGCTGGCTCACGGGGATGCCGGTCACTTCGGCGATCAGCTCCTGGATGTCCCGGCGGGTGATGACATTCTCCTCCTCCCGCAGGGTCTTCTCCCAGCTCTGGCGCAGGGTCTCTATCTCCTTTTTGAGCTCCCGGACCTTGTCCCGCACGGCGGCGGCCTTCTCGTAGTTCTGGGTGTTGACCAGGGAGATCTTCTCCGCGGTCAGGTCGGCCACCTTCATCTCCAGCTCCATCACCTCGTTGGGCTGGACCAGGTTCTTCATGCGCTTGGAGGATCCCGCCTCGTCGATCAGATCGATGGCCTTGTCCGGCAGGAACCGGTCCTGGATATAGCGGGAGCTGAGCTCCACCGCCGCTTCGATCGCGTCGTCCCGGTAGGTGACGTTGTGATGATCCTCGTAGCGGCTTCGGATGCCCCTGAGAATGGCCGCTGTCTCCTCCTGGGTGGGCTCCTCCACCAGGACGCTCTGGAACCGGCGCTCCAGGGCGGGATCCTTCTCTATGTGCTTCTTATATTCGTTGAGGGTGGTGGCCCCCACGCACTGGATCTCCCCCCGGGAGAGGGCCGGCTTGAGCATGTTGGAGGCGTCGATGGCCCCCTCCGCCCCGCCGGCGCCGATGATGGTGTGCAGCTCGTCAATGAAGAGGATGATGTTCCCCGCCTTCTGCACTTCCCTTATGATCTTCTTGAGCCGCTCCTCGAATTCGCCCCGGTACTTGGTGCCCGCCACGAGGGAGGCCAGATCCAGGCTGATGACCCGGCTGTTCTGGAAGAAATCCGGGGCGGTCCCGTCGGCGATGCGGATGGCCAGGCCCTCCACCACGGCGGTCTTTCCCACCCCGGGCTCGCCCAGGAGGACCGGATTGTTCTTGCTTCTCCGGGCGAGGATGCGCAGGACCCGGTTGATCTCCCGCTCCCGGCCGATGACCGGGTCCAGCCCGCCCTGGCGTGCCATGGAGGTCAGGTCCCGGGAAAACTGGTCCAGGAAGGAGGTGCCCCCCTCTTCCCCGTTCACCCGCACCCCTTCCCGGGCGCCGGTACCGGCGAAGGTGGGCTTGGAGCTGTTCCGCCGCCCCTGGGGCTGGACCGGACCGTGCTTGCTCCCGTTGCCCTTCGTCACCTCGTAGACGACACCCCGGAGGATGTCCGGGGAGAGCTTGAACCGGGCGAAATAGAGGGCCAGGGGGCTCTCCTTCTCTCCCGCGGCGGCCAGGAGGAAGTGCTCCGTGCCTATGTATTCATGGTTCAGAAGGGACGCCTCGTTGGCGGCGTTCTCCAGGAGGACCCGCACCCGGGAGGAGGGGGGGACTTCCCCCAGGATAAAGCTCTTGTGCTCCACCTGTATCCCCTTTTCCAGTTCCATCCGGAGCTCTTCGCTCTCTATATTCAGACGGCGCAGGGCGGCGAAACCGTTGCCGTCCTTCTCCCGCAGTATGCCCAGAAGCACATGCTCCGGATAGAGACGGTCCGAACGGGTTCGCCGCGCCTCCTCCTGAGCCAGTACGGTAAGGACCCGCTGGGCCCTCTGGGATAAACCTTTTATCATAACAATTCCCCTATTCAAACACCGAAGTAGGTAACGCCACCGACCAGGGCCTCCCGGATCAGTCTGGCTCGCCGTTCGTCGATTCCCCCGGGAGTGGGTATGGTCCCCTCCTCCATGAGGATACCTTCCAGATGGGCCCGACCGGTAAAAATCTGAAGCGCCGACAGCACTTCCAGGGAGATCTCCGTAATCCAGCCCAGGGAAATCCCCTGCCGGACAAGCATCAGGTGTTTCATGGCCTCCTCTTCGGAGAGGAGGCGGCAGTATCTCAGGAGCCCCAGGGAGCGGTAGATCCTATCTTCCAGCTGAGGATAACGTCCCCGGTTGATCTCCCGGCGGCAGGCCTCCTCTTTTACGGAGAGAATCTTAACAGCCTCGGTAAAACTATTCAATATCTCCCCGTCCCTTTTAAACCCGGCGCCACTGCCGATGTAGATCTGGTAGAGTCCCCCCAGGGAGGGATCCTCCTCATCGTTGTACCCCCGGATGGCGAGTCCCCGGTCCATAAGGGCCAGGAAGAGGCGGTCCATATCCTCCAGGAGGGTCAGGGCGGGAAGCTGCATGAGCACGGAGACCCTAAGGCCCGTTCCCGATTCGCCGATGCGGCTGGTCAGGATTCCCCTGTCCCCGTCCCGGGCGAAGGGAAACCGTCCCTCCGTCTCCTCCTCGAAGGCTTTGATCCTCCCGTAAAGCCCGGGGAGGCCGAATCCGTTGCTCAGCCCCAAAAGGAGGATATGGTCGTCCAGCCCCAGGACCACGTTGACCGATTCGTCCTCCCCCAGGAGGGCGTAACCCCGGCGGAACTCCTCCTGGCGGGGGGAGAGGATTTTCCTCTCCCCCAGGAGCCTTCGCGTCAGGGGGGTCATGGCGGCGAAGGCGCAGCTGTTCCTTTTCTGAAAATAGGAGCCCCTCTCCAGATAAAAGGAGCGGAGGGACTTGTCCAGTTCTTCCCTCTCTCCCTTCCCCATGGTGTCGGGGAAGCGGCTGCCTGCCACGTTCCGGGAGAGCCGGATGCGGGTGGACAGGACCGAGTCGAAAAGGTCCCCCCGACCGGTAAACCAGACGGTCCGGTTCTGAAGGACGGGTATGTCATTTTCCTTTGGGTAGTTCATCTCCGGTTTTTCCTGCCAGTTCATCCCTTATGCGGGCGGCCTGTTCATAATCTTCCCTGCGAAGGGCTTCCTGAAGCCGGTCCATAAGAAAATTCATCCTGTAGAGGCCATCGCCCCTGTCCTCTTCCCCCGAAGGGAAGGATTCCCCGGTCAGCCGGTCGATTTCCTCGCAGAAGATGTTGTAACAGTGGGAGCAGCCCGCCCGTTTCGTTTCCCGAAGATGACTGAGACTGGTACCGCACTGTATGCATTTTTTTATGTAGCCGTTCTCTTCCATTCTGTCCATTTTTTCTCAGCCCTAATAATAAAAGGAAGTGGACAAGATTAAAAGAACTTTTTTCCTTCGGGGAAAAAAAGTGGCGATTTGGAGGGCCCCCTTTTCCCGGGGGATTTTCCCTCGGGCGGGGAACCTCTCCGGTGAGCAGGATTGCTATTCACCGGGGGAGGAAGAAGAAAGGATCAGTCGGCGAATCGGGCGCTCATTCTCTGGGAAACCGCATAAAACTGGTCAATTTCCAGCTTCTCCGAGTCGGTCATTCTCCGGAGCCGGGCATCCTGGCGGCGGCAGATCAGATTGGTCATGACCCCCTCCTTCATCAGGCTGTACCGGGCGTTGGCCGGATAGAACTGGCACTCGATGGTGGAGGCGCTGCCCAGGTAATCCTGAAGTTCATCCGCCCTCTCACCCATCCCCTTCCAGTCGGAACAGAGGCGGTGATAGAGATCGGCATGGAAATTGGTCATGATGCCGCTGTATCCGGCGTAACCCTCTCTCAGGCTGTAGAGGAGGGTGGCCCCGTTGGCATTGAACAGCTTCAGGCCGGTTCCCCCGGCCAGTCTGGCCCGGCGGGCGATCATGGTGGGGGAACAGCAGGTGTCCTTGACAAACTCGAAGCGCCCCATTTTGATCAGCTCGGAGATGACCTGGTCGGAGAGAAGCCTTTTATAAGGATAGGGGCACTCGTAAAATCCCAGGGGGATGTCCCCGGGGAGCATCTTCATCAGCTTTTCCAGGTTCCCCAGCCAGATCTCGTCGGACTCCCAGGGAGCGGCCAGACGGTTCGAAACCAGGACCAGGGCGTCCGCCCCCGCCTCGGCCATATCGTTCAGATCCCGGGCCTGCTCCTCCAGAATGTCGGACACGTGGCCCGAGGCCATGACCGGATAGCGGCCGCCGCTTATCTCCACGGTGCGGGCGCAGAGGTCCTTTCTCTCTTTGCGGGAGAGTTCGAACATGGCGCTGGACTGACAGACGGCGAACAGCCCGTCGATGCCCCTTCCTATGTACCATTCGATCAGCCTTTCCAGGGCCTCGTAATCAATCGTCAGATCCTCTTTGAAGGGCGTCAGCATGGTGGGATAGACGCCGTTAACAATTTTCTTACCCATATTTAATCCTTGCGATCCGAGATGTCCCTGTCATCATATTACAGCTTATGCCATAAGTCAACTCATCCATTCCTCTATTGACATATACCCATTCGGGGGTACAATAGGAGACAGGAATAGACTATACTCGAGGAATGCAGAACATGAGGGATATCCAGCCGCTGAAGAAAGTCAAACTCTCCGATGAAGTCACCCACGCCATAGAGAGCATCATCGTAGAGAACAACCTGGTCCCGGGGGACAAGCTCCCCTCCCAGTCGGAACTCTCCGAACAGCTCCAGGTGGGGACCCGCTCCATCCGCGAGGCCATCCGGTCCCTGGAATCCCGGGGGATGGTGGAAACGGTCCACGGCAAGGGGGTTTTCGTTAAGGAGAACAACCTGGACTACTTTATGGAAACCCTCATGGGTTCCTTCGTTTTCCATTTTCCCGATCACAAGGATCTGCTGATCGATCTGACGAAAACCCGGAGGATCATCGAATCCCAGGCTATTTACGAAGTGGCGGACAATCCCCCCGCCGGCTTTCTCTCCCTCTTTTCCCGCATTATCGAGGAACTGGACGATAAGGCGGAACGCAGGGACATAGACTCCTACAACCGGCTGGATCTTGAACTCCACCGGTCTATCATAGACGCCACGGGGAACAGGATCCTCATATCCCTCTACAAGTATCTGACCGACCTGCTGGCCCGGTCCTTTGATAAAACCGGTTACGTCCGGGGAAGCCTGGAAACGAGCATAGGGGACCATCGGGCCATGCTGGCCGCCATTTCCTCCCGGAACGGGCAGGAAGCCAAGGACATCATGGAAAAGCATATCGGTCTGACCCTGGAAAAAATTCAAAATCTCATATAGGCGGTAGCAATGAAAATCCTCAATTTCGGATCCCTCAACATCGATCTCATTTATCGGGTTCCCCACATCGTCCGCCCCGGGGAGACTCTGTCCGCCACCGCCCTGACCACCTCGGCGGGGGGCAAAGGGGCGAACCAGTCGGTGGCCCTGGCCAAGGCGGGGGCCCCGGTCTGGCACGGTGGCACGGTGGGCACCGACGGATCCTGGCTCCGGGATCTTCTGGGCCGGTTCGGCGTGAAGACCGAGTTCATCCGGGAATACGACGGCCCCACGGGGCAGGCCCTTATCCAGGTGGATGAGAAGGGGCAGAACTCCATTGTCCTCTTCGGCGGGGGCAACCTGAATAACGACGAGGCCCAGGCGGACCTTGTCCTCTCCCGGTTCGGGGAGGGGGATTTCCTCGTCCTTCAGAACGAGATAAACCTGACCCCCTACGTTATGGAGAAGGCCGCCGCAAGGGGCATGAAGATCTGCCTCAACCCGGCCCCCTATTCGGAGGAAGTGAAGGGATGGCCCCTGGACACCCTGGAATATCTCGTGGTGAACGAGATCGAGGGCCAGGATCTGGCCGGCCGCGAAGGATCCCCGGAAGAGACCCTTGACCGGCTGACAGACCTCTATCCCCGGATGCAGATACTCCTCACCGCCGGGAAAGAGGGGGCCTGGTACGGCTGCGGTCCGGAACGGGTCCACTCCCCCATCGTGGAAGCCCCCGTGGTGGACACCACCGCCGCCGGGGATACCTTCCTGGGCTACTTCCTGGCCTCCCGGGTGAAAGGCCTGGGCATAGGGGAATCCATGGACCGGGCCTCCCTGGCCTCTTCGGTCACCGTGTCCCGTCCGGGGGCCATGGAATCGATCCCCTTCGCCGGGGAACTGGATTTCACCTGATCGATGCCGGCATTTGACTTTCCCTCCCCCATGGTTTATTTTGACTGAATCGGTAAGGAGGAAGAACCATGCCCCTGTTAAGGAAAGAGGATCAGCGGACGAAGGAAATCCGGATGGATGGCGCACTGAACGTTATGAAGACCACGGCCCTTACGGGAAAGGAGGGCTGGGAGGGCTGGTCCATGAGGATTTTCACCCTGGCCACCGGAGGGTACACCCCCCGCCATTCCCATGCCTGGCCCCACATCAATTACATCATCAGCGGCAGGGGGACCCTGTTCATAGACGGGGAGGAGAAGACCGTAGCCCCGGGGGACACGGCCTACGTGAAGGGGGGCGAGCTCCATCAGTTCAAAAACGCCGGGGAGGAGGATTTCTCCTTCATCTGCATCGTTCCCGAAGAGGGAGACAAATAGCCTTGAAATTCATCGGTCCCCATGTGAGCATTGCCGGGGGCCTGTGGAACGCCCCGGAAAGGGCCAGGCAGCTGGGCGCCACGGGTTTCGGCATGTTCACCAAAAACCAGAGGCAGTGGAAAGGGAGGGACCTGACCGGGGAGGATGTGGACCGCTTCGGCAAAGCCCTGGCCGAAGGGGGATATGCCCCGGAGAACATCCTCGTCCATGACTCCTACCTGATCAACCTGGGCCATCCGGAGGAAGAGAAGCTGGCAAAATCCCGGGATGCCTTTCTGGACGAGATCCGCCGGGTGGAACAGCTGGGCCTGAAGTACCTGAACTTCCACCCCGGAAGCCACCTGAACGGCATGGAACCGGAGGCCTGTCTGGACCGGATAGCCGAAAGCCTGAACCTGGCCCTGGAGCAAACCGAATCGGCGGTGCTGGTCATTGAGAACACCGCCGGCCAGGGGAGCAACCTGGGAAACCGCTTCGAGGAGATCGCCCGGATCATCGACGGGGTGAAGAGCAAGGCCCGGGTGGGGGTCTGCCTGGATACGTGCCATCTCTTCGCCGCGGGATACGACCTGAGGACGAAGGGGTCCGGGGAGGCGGTCTGGGAGGAGTTCGACCGGATCATCGGGTTCGAATACCTGAAGGGGATGCATCTGAACGATGCGAAATCCGCCCTCGCCAGTCGTCTCGACCGGCATAACAGCCTGGGGGCGGGACAAATCGGCTGGGAGCCCTTCCTCCGCATCGCCGCCGATCCCCGCTTCGACCGCATCCCCCTGGTGCTGGAGACCATCGATGAAACCCTCTGGCCCGATGAGATCGCCCGCCTTCTCGGAAAATCGCCCGCTTAAGGAGGTTCCCCTTTGCCGTCCCGGAAAGACACCAACAACCTGATAAGCGAGAGCAGCCCCTATCTGCTGCAGCATGCCCACAATCCGGTCAACTGGTACGCCTGGGGGGAGGAGGCGTTCGGAAGGGCGGCAACGGAGAACAGGCTTATCTTCCTGTCCATCGGATATTCAACCTGCCACTGGTGTCACGTCATGGAGCGGGAATCCTTTGAAGACGGGGAAGTGGCTGTCCTTATGAATCGGGCCTACGTTTCGGTCAAGGTGGACCGGGAGGAGCGTCCCGACTTGGATGCGGTTTTCATGGAGGCGGCCATGCTGCTGAACAGGCGAGGGGGCTGGCCCTTGAATCTGATCCTCACCCCGGCGGGAAAACCCTTCTTCGCGGCGACATATATCCCCAGGACGGGCAACTCCTATACGGCGGGGATGATGGAATTGCTGCCGCAGATTGAAGAGATATGGCGGAATGACCCTCAGAGCATTCTTGACAGGGCGGAACAGATCGTCCAGGCGCTCCGGGGAGAGAACGGGAAGGCCCTGCCGGTCAGTTCACCGGTCCCTTCGGGGAATCGGCTCAATGGCATAAGAAAGGCGGCTCTGGCGGATTTCAAAGAACGATTTGACAGGGATTACGGCGGATTTTATCCAGAGCCGAAATTTCCCCAGCCCCAGAATCTTCTCTTCCTCCTGCGGGAGTACCATTCGTCGGGGGACGGGGAAATCCTGGAAATGGTAGAGAAGACCCTGAAGCGGATGAGGGCCGGCGGAATCTATGACCATGTGGGATACGGATTTCACCGCTACTCGACGGACAGGAAATGGCTGCTGCCCCATTTTGAGAAGATGCTCTATGACCAGGCCATGCTGATCATGATCTACACAGAGGCCTTTCAGCTCACCGGGAACCGGGAGTACGGGGATACGGCGGAGGAGATCATAACCTATGTTCTTCGTGACATGCGCTCCGAAGAGGGGGCTTTCTTTTCGGCGGAGGACGCCGACAGCGAGGGAAGGGAAGGGAAATTCTATGTCTGGCGGTATGACGATTTCATCGGGCTTCTGAATGGGAACGGCTTCGATGGGCGGCAGTGGGCCGACAATTATCACCTGGAACGGGAGGGCAATTTCGCCGACGAAGCGGGCAGGACAAAAAACGGGGAGAACATACTCCATGTCAGCCCCGGTGCGGCGGTTCCCGAGGATTCAGGGAGGATAGGGGAAATTCTTTTCAGGGAAAGGGAAAAACGAATCCGCCCCCACAGGGATGATAAAATTCTTACCGACTGGAACGGTCGCATGATCACGGCCCTGGCGAAGGCGGGATGGACCTTCGGACGGAAAGAATATGTGACGGCCGCCGACAGGGCGGCGCGTTTCTTCCTGGGGACGATGCGGGATGGGGAGGGCGCCCTTCTCCATTCCTACCGGAGGGGAAGAAAACACACCCCGGGCATGATCGATGACTACGCCTTTCTGATTCGCGGGCTGCTCGAGCTTTACAGGGCGGACTTCAATACGGATTACATCGGTTGGGCCCTGGAATTGGCCGGGTATGGGAGGGTCCATTTCGAGGACCCCCGATACGGGGGGTTTTTCCAGTCCCCGGCGGGACAGAAGGATCTGCTAATCCGTAAAAAGATTCTCATGGACAATGCCATCCCCGCGGGAAATTCGGTTATGTATGAGAATCTGATGCAGCTCTTCAAGATAACCGGGGATGCATCCTGGAGAAATTCCGCCGAAGCCCTACTCCGCTCAGTCTCGGAACTTCTTGAGAGATATCCCACCGCCTTCGGAATGCTCCTCTCATCCTTCGATTATGCCGGCCCCTCGGGCCGGGAGATCGTCGTAGCGGGGAATCGGGCGGAGGGGGAAGAGCTGGTATCCGCCATAAACCGCTTTTTTCTACCGGGAACAGTCCTCCTTTTTAAAACGAAGG
Source organism: Spirochaetaceae bacterium (assembly GCA_003246505.1). Classification (GTDB taxonomy): domain Bacteria; phylum Spirochaetota; class Spirochaetia; order DSM-2461; family DSM-2461; genus SZUA-368. Next base: position 13,502 of record QKAI01000305.1, read on the forward strand.
AGAAGGCATCGGCCCTCTCGGAGATGGCGCCATACACAGGGATCTACGATCTTCCGGAAGACTCCGCCGCCGCATACATCTGCACCGGCTTTACCTGCGCCAACCCACTGTTCCACAGGGATGAATTGGTTCGGGCCCTGAAACCGGAAAAGGGCGCCCCCTTCCCCATCACTCCCCCGGAACCGGGGAAGGAATAATTTCCAGAAAGAGATCCAGAAGCTCCGGATCAAAGAGCGTCCCCCTCCCGGAAAGAAGGAATTCCCTGGCATCCTCCGGGGGGAATCCTTTACGGTAGGGCCTCTCCTCGGTCACCGCGTCGTAGACGTCGCAGATGGTGATGATCCGGGCTATGGGGGGAATCTCCTTCCCGGCGAGCCCCTCCGGATACCCTCCCCCGTCCCAGTGCTCGTGATGGCTTTTCACCACCTCCCGGACCGCCTCCAGACCGGGGATCTCCCCCAGGATCTCGAAGCCCCTGCGGGGATGCTCCCGGACCAGGGCGTACTCCCCATCGCTCAGACGGCCCGGCTTGTCCAGAATGGATTCGGGAATGGCCAGCTTCCCTATGTCATGGAGAAGCCCGGCGATGCGGATGGTGTCCCTGAGCTCAATCCCCATGCCCGCCCTTTCCGCCAGGGAGAGGGCCAGGCCGGTTACCCGCTCGCTGTGCCCGGCGGTCCACCGGGATTTGGCATCCACGGTCCGGGTCAGGGCCAAGAGCATGCCCTCGTAAAGTTTCTCCCGGGACCGGGATTCGTTCAGGCTCTTCAGGGCCACCCCGGCCTGGTCGGCCAGCATGCCAAGGGAAGCCCTGTCCCGTTCATCCAGGGAGTCCCGGGTGATGACGATGTACCCCAGGGATTCCTCGTCCAGGATCAGGGGATAGGCCGCCGTATGCCTTCCCATGCCCTCCTCCCCGAAGAGGGACCGGAAGGATTCGTGGGAGGAGAGGTCTATCCCGGACAGGTTCGCCCCATCTGTGGCGAAGGGCCAGACCATCCGCTCCTCGGGAAGCTCGCACGGGCCCCCTCCCCGCTCTGTCAGGGCCAGAACCCGGAAATGGCTCCCCTCCCGTTCCAGAACGGCCAGTCCGGAACCGGTGAACTGCTCCCCTATATAGGAAAGGACCCGGGAGAGGAGTTCCCCCCGGGAAAGGGAGGAGAGCACCGCCCGGTCAATCCGATTCATGGTTTCCATCGTCCCTGCCCGGTGACTCAGATCCCGGGCCATCTTGTCAAGGGCCCGGGAGAGGATGCCCAGATCGTCCAGCCTGTGATTGCTGAAGGATACGCCATTCTCTCCCCGGGAAACTTTCTGGGCCCCTTCGGTCAGGGACCGCACGGCGCGGACCAGGGGCTGGGAAAAAATCATTCCCAGGAGGAGAGAGAGACCTATGATGGCCATGGTGTAGAATTTCAGGTTCTCCCTGTGCTTCAGCAGATTCTGCATGATGCTCTCCTGGTAAAATTCAATGGCCAGGACGTAATTCCGGAGGCTTCCCTCCGGGGTGAGATCCAGGAGAAACAGGCGCCTCTTCGCCTTGCCCACATAGAAGGCCTCCCTGTGGGAGACGCCCCTTTCCACGGCCCGGTCCAGGATCTCGGTCCAGGTCTCCTCCGTATGGGAATCTTCCAGGGGATTTACAACCCGCCGCGTCCCCGTGGCGGAAGCGGTTTCCCAGTTCTCACCGGTGGAATCTTTCATGTATAGGGCAAAGGAAAGATTATCCCTCTCCTCCTCCGGGATCATCTTCAGAAGGGATTCCATGAGAAGCGTCCCCCGGGAGGGATCCTCTATGAAACTGTGGTAAAGCCAGTCCCGGTCCCTCCGGGCGTTATCCCTATGGGTCTCCTGGAAGGCCCGGGAGATCTGCTCGAAAATCTGCCTGCCCGCGGCCATGGTATTCAGCACCAGGGCGAAGTAGCTTATGAGCACCCCGAATATTATGAACTGACCGGTCAGCTTGAGGAAAAAGAGTTTGGAACCCAGACGGCTTTTCATTGTTTATGATTTTAGTAGACTAACGGGCCGATTTCAATCCTCCGGCGGAAAAAGAAGGTTTTTTACCTCTCCGGGGATTTGATTAATGGGCATACCTGATCTATAGTTAGGGGAGGAAGATTTCAGGAGAATTAATGACAGTACGAGATATTCTTGCCATTACCGAGGGCCATGTGGTTACCGGCGAAAATCTGGACGCCCCCATAGAGATGATATGCGCCTCCGACCTTATGAGCGACATCCTCACCCTGGAACCGGAAAAGGCCCTCCTCGTTACGGGGCTCGCCAATGTTCAGGCGATCAGAACGGCGGAAATGGCCGACATAGATCATATTCTCTTTGTCCGTGAAAAGGAAGTGACCCGGAGCATGAGGGACCTGGCCGAAGAGAGCGGCATAACTCTCATGCAGACCGCCATGGGCATGTACAAGGCCTGCGGCAAACTCTACGAATCGGGTCTTCCCGGCTGCTATTCCTGATCGGGATATTTCTCCTGCACATGCTTGATAGTGGGCAGGATCTCCATGAAAAGATCGATTAATTCCGGATCGAACTGCCTGCCCTTCTGTTCCAGCAGCGACCCGATGACCTCCTCCTCCTTCCAGGCTTTCTTGTAAACCCGGTTGGACATGAGGGCGTCGTAAACGTCGGCTATGGAAACGATGCGTGCGAAGAGGGGGATCTCCTCCCCCTTCAGGCCGGTCCGTTCCATCCCCTCCAGCCACTCCCCCGTATCCGGGTCGATATGGCCGGGATATCCGGTCCCGTCCCAGTGCTCATGGTGGCGCAGGGCCACCTCTATGGCCATGGAATCCATGACCGATTCGCTGTCCCCCATGATCTTGGCGCCCTGCCAGGTATGGGTCTTCATGACTTCGAACTCCTCCGGCTCAAGCAGCCCCGCTTTCTTGAGGATATTGTCGGGAATGGCCACCTTTCCTATATCATGGAGCATGGCAACCATGCGGAAGGTGTCCTTGACCTTCTCTATCTCCTTGGCCGGAAGTTTTCTCTCCTTGGCCCAGGCCTCGTAAAGCTCCACCGAATAGGCGCCCACCCGGTTGACATGGGCCCCGGTTTCCTTGGGATCCCGGAGGCCGGCCATGCGGATCATGCGCAGGAGCAGGGTGCGGGTCATACGGGCCCTCTGCAGGGCCAGGGTGGCGCTGGAGGCGAAGTGCATGACGAAGGGTTCGTCGTGGCGGTTGAAGGGGATGATGCGCCCCTTCCGGTCCCGGGCGTTGATGAGCTGCAGCACCCCGATGACCTGATCCGTATTGGAGATGAGGGGCAGGGTGAAGGTGGAGACGGTATGGTAGCCGGATTTTTTATCATAATCGGCGCTGAAACCGTAGGGGGCTTCTTCAGGGATGTTGTACACATCGGTAATCATAAGGGGCTCCGCATTGGCAGCGACCCATCCGGAGATGGTTTTTTCGCTGATGGGATATTCAAAGAAGGCGTATATGAGCTTCCCGTTGGGAGGGAGGTCCCGTTCCAACTCCTCGTTCTGGGAGCATTTGATCTGAAGCTGGCTGCCGTCGACGCTGTATATGGATCCCGCCTCCGCGTTGGTCACCCGGCGCGCGTCCAGAAGAATCCTCTCCATAAGGATATCCAGATCCTGGATCTTGTTGAGTTCCTCGTCGATCTTTATTATCTTCTGCAGCTTTACATTACTTATGCGTCTCACGCCTTCACCTGTTATTTGTATCGGCTCGATCCCCCCAAAAGATGAGCCCCGCCGGAAAAAACTAATGCACCCGGTTGCGGAATCTCTCCCTGTATTCCAGGGGCGTCAGGGACCAGTACTCCCGGAACCGGCGGTTGAAATAGTTCTGGTTGTCAAAGGCGCAGCGGCATCCGATGGTCTTCACGGGCAGATTGGTCCGGGCCAGGAGGCGGGCGGCCTTTTCCATCTTCCGCGTATTGAGGTAGACCGAGGGGGCCATGCCCATGGCGGCCCGGAAGGTGCGGGAGAAGTGCTCCCGGCTGCGGCAGGAGGCCTCCAGGGTCTTCTCCAGGGAGAGAGTCTCCTCCATCACCCGCAGGGAGTCGCCCAGCCAGTCGGGAATCCCTCCGGGCAGGGAGTCCTCCCACTGACCGGTCCGGGCCAGATCCATCAGTTCGGAAAGGAAGTGGATAAAGGGGATCTGCCCCTCCTCCTTCTCCTCCCAGAGAAAGAGCCGGTCCAGGCGGGCTTCCAGGGTCTCGCGGAATTCGTCGGAGAGGGGAATGAGGCCTCCCGCCCCGGCGGGAAGGACCGCTTCGGAGGAGAAACCGGTTATCCCGGCCAGCTTC
>QKAI01000160.1 GCA_003246505.1 Spirochaetaceae bacterium
TGATGATGAGGGAGACCGCATGGGAGGGGAAGCCGATCCGGGCCAGGGGGGCGGTCAGGTTTTCCGTCCCGTGGCCTATCTCCCGGGAGGGGGTGACCGCCGTGAACAGGGTCAGGAGCCCCATGAGGGCGAAGAAGCGCAGGAAGATGGCCAGGCTGTTGAAAACTCCCGCCCCGGTAATGGTGAGTCCCCGCCAGCGGAAGAGGACCGTCGTCTCGCCTGCCACGGTGAAGAAGAGCTGCAGAAGGGCGATGAGAAAAAGGAAGGGCAGGACGGAACTGAAATTGCGGAAGAGGAACTTCACCGGTATGCGGCTCAGGCCTCCCAGAATCAGGACGAGGATTATGCCCGAAAGGGTCCCGAAGAGGGGGGACGTGGTGAGGAGTCCTGCGGTCAGGGCCATGACCCCGATGAGCTTGGCCGGGGGAATGAGCCGGTGCAGAGGGGAGACGCCGGGCAGATACTGGCCCAGGGAGAGGCTGCCCGAAAAATCCAGTTCCCTCACAGCAGAGCCTCCAGACGTTTGATAAAGGGCGCTTCCAGGCCCGATTCGGCCAGGATCTTCCCCTGGGAAAACACCTCCCCGGGAGACCCGGAAAGAATCACCCGTCCCCCGTTCATAAGGAGGATTTTATGGGCCAGGAGGGCCGCTTCGTCCATGTCGTGGGTGGCTATGACCAGGGAAACCCCCTTCCCCTGGAGATCCCGGAGGATGGCGTGGAGTTCCTCCCGGGAGAGGGGATCCAGACCGGCGGAGGGTTCGTCCAGGAGGAGGACCTCCCCCTTCATGGCCAGAACCCCGGCCAGGGCGGCCTTGCGCTTCTCCCCCCCGGAGAGGGCGTAGATCGGCCTGTCCCTAAAGGCCGCGAAGGGCAGCCCCACCAGATCCATGGCGTCCCTGACCCGCCGGGCGAGCTCCTTCCCCTTCAGGCCCATCTGTCGGGGGGCGAAGGCCACGTCGTCCCCCACGAAACGTTCGAAGAGTTGTTTTTCCGGTCGCTGCATCACCAGGCCGATCTTTCGACGAATGAGGATCGCCTCCGAGTCGGGGGTGTCCTTGCCCAGGGGGCCGTAGCCCATGAGTCTGACCTCACCCCCGTCGGGGAGCAGAAGCCCGTTCAGATGCTGGAGCAGGGTGGATTTCCCCGAACCGGTCGTCCCGATAAGAACCGCCGTTTCCCCCTTGCCCAGGGTCAGGGAGACCTCTTCCAGGGCGCGGGTCCTCCCCTCCGACCCCTTCCGGTAGTCATGGGTGAGACGGGAGACCTGGATCACCGGATTTCCCGCTCCCGGGGGGATAACCGGATCGGCGGAAAGGGGAAAGTTTTCTCCCAGGCGGAGGAACAGGGCCCGGTCCCTCCCGGCCAGTTCCCTGGCCAGGGCCTTCTCATCGGTCAGGAGGGGGAAGTCCCGAAGGTCCCCGCGGATAAGGCGGGAAGCCCGCAGGGCGGGGGGAGGGACCAGGCCCCACCGGTCCAGGCTCTCCTCCAGGAAAAGCTCCTCCGGCCTCCCGTCACGCACAATCCGCCCTTCCTCCATGATGATCATCCGGGAGGCGGCGAGGATCTCCTCCTCATGGTGGGAGGCCATTACCACGGTGATTCCCTTCTCCCTGTTCAGATTGAGGATCAGTTCCAGAAACCGGCGGCGGGCCCGGGGGTTGAGCATGCTGGTGGGTTCGTCCAGGAGCAGGCACTCCGGGGACATGGCCAGAACCCCCGCCAGGGCCAGGCGCTGGAGCTGCCCCGCGCTCAGGGCGGAGGTGGACCTCTTGCGGTAGGGCGCGAGGCCCGTTAACTCCAAGGCCTCGGCCACGGCCCGGTTCATCTCCTCCGGGGGAAAGGCGAGGTTTTCCGGGCCGAAGGCCACATCCTCCTCGGCGATGGTGGCGGTGAGCTGATTCTCCGGCTCCTGGAAGACCATTCCCGTCTTCCGGCGGATTTCGCGGAGGTTTTCCCGGCGGGACGTATCGAGCCCTGAGGTGATGACAGATCCCGAATCGGGAATGAGGAGTCCGTTGATTAGTCTGAGGAGAGTGCTTTTGCCGGAGCCGTTGCTGCCGGTCAGTACGGTGAATTCCCCCTGGCGGAGGGTAAGAGAAAGATTCCTTATAACCGGGGAAGTGCCCGTGTCGTAGGTGAATGTCGCGTTTCGTATCTCTGAATAATCCATATCCTCGTCCCGGTTCCTGTGAATCCAAGCGATTATTTGACTATAGGGGGGGATTTTTTTCTTGTCAAGTAGGCGCCGATGTGGTAAGAAGGGGGCATGGAATACAATCTTGATGAAATTATAGATAGAAAAGGCACCAACTCCCTCAAGTGGGAGTTCATGGATCACCTCTCCTCCAGGGCTCGGGAGACGACCCTCCCCAGCTGGGTGGCGGATATGGATTTCGCCTGCCCCCCCGCGGTCATCGATGCCCTGCACCGCCGGGTGGACCGGAAGATTTTCGGTTACAGCTCCCACGATACGGACAGGTACTGGGAGGCGGTGACCGGCTGGTTCTCCCGCCGGTTCAATTGGAAGGTAAGGCGGCAGGATCTAGTGATCGCTCCGGGAGTTGTCCCCGCCATCGCCACCCTGGTGAAGCAGCTCACCGGACCGGGGGAGGGTGTCATAATCCAAAACCCCGTCTACTACCCCTTCGCCCGGGTGATTTCCGGTGCCGGGAGGTCCGTGGTCAATAATCCCCTGGTGGAGGAGGGGGGATACTACTCCATGAACTTTGACCATCTGGAGAAGCTCGCCCGGGAGAAGAGCAATACCATGATGATACTCTGCAGCCCCCATAATCCGGTGGGCCGGGTGTGGACGAGGGAGGAATTGATCCGGGTGGGGAAAATCTGTCTGGAGAACGGGGTCATACTCGTCTCCGATGAGATTCACTTCGATCTGATACGGGAGAACCATCGTCACCTGGTACTGGCGGACCTCTTCCCCGGGGAGGATAGGATCATCACCTGTACCGCCCCGAGCAAGACCTTTAATATGGCGGGTATGCAGTGCGCCCACATCGTACTGCCGCGGGAGGATTACAGGAGAGCCTGGATGGGGGAGCGGGGCCATGAGATGCTCAATCCCCTCTCCATCGCCGCCGTGGAAGCGGCCTATACCGAGTGCGACGGCTGGGTGGATGGGATCAATCGCTACCTGGACGGGAACATGGCCTACATCGACCGCTACGTGAAGGAGAGGCTGCCCCTGGCCCGGCACCGCATCAGCGAGGGGACCTACCTGGCCTGGTTGGACTTGCGGGGCTACGGCCTCTCCCCTAAGGAACTGGGTGACCGGATGATCGAAAAGGGGGACGTGCTATTTGACATGGGAGAGATGTTCGGACCGGAAGGGGAGGGGTTCCTGCGGATCAACGCCGCCTGTCCCCGACCCCTTCTGGAGGAGTGCATGGCCCGGATGGAGAAGGCCCTTTCTTAGAGCTTTTTATACCCCATGACCATATGGGATTTCATCCCCCCGGCAATCATTTTCTGAACCGGGGGGATCCCCGTCATCAGGTAGCCCAGGTAAACCCCCAGCCGCTTGAAGGGATTGCGCAGGGGAAAATCGTAAATCCCCGTGGCCCGGTACGTTTTGTGATCCCGGCGGAAGACCATCTTAAGGCCCCCGAATATCTCGTCCCGGAACACCTTGTACCCCCCGATGCGGCGGAACGTGACCGGGCGGACCCTGCCGTAGGCCCCCACCTGAAGGGCCTGGCGGAGACCCTCCTCTATCTGGAGATCCAGGGTGCGGGAGTCCCCCCCCTCGTCGGTGATGACCGCGGTCAGGTCCGCCTCCTGCAGCTCCGCGTAGGTGTAAAGTATCTCCTGCAGATTCTGCTCGTGGGAGAGGGGTCCGGAGATGAGCCACAGGATCTGCTTCCCCGCGAAACTGGACTGATGGGTGCGCCAGAAACTCCGGTCGAAGCAGGATTTCCAGACCGACGAAAGATAGCGGTCCCTCATGGTGCCCGCCATAATCAGGATATCCGCTTCCATCCACTCCCGGAAGGCATCGATGTATCCGTCCTTCCCCTCCCAGGCGCAGCGGTTGTCGAATCCGCATTTCAGACAGCCCAGGCAGCCCCCCTTCATCAGCCGGTCCAGCCGGTAGGAACGGATTTCCCCGTCAAGGAGGGAACGGGCTTTATCCATCATCCCCCCCAGACGGGAGCTCTCCTCGCCGCCGTCTGAGATGAGGGCTACCTTTTTGCCATCAAGGGATAACCGGTTGATAAGTTCCGGTTCATAGGCCCAGACCCTCTCTTCGGGCAGGGGGGCGAACCGTCGGCTCCTGCCCCGGGCCGGGCTGCTGAAATTCAGAATCCTGGCTCCGAATTCCAGAAGGAGATCCCGGTTCTCCCCTTTGAATATACCGTGCATGTTCATGGAAAGAGCTCCCGCCCAGGCGCAGCCCCAGTCCTCGCAGACCGCCTGCAGATAGTTCAGGGCCGTATGGTCGTAGAACTGGATGGAGGTGAGCAGAACCGCGGCAGGCTTATCTCTGAATCGGTCCGACTCTCCCCGTTCGTTTACCAGTTCTATGAACCTTTTAAATCCGGAGGGTATCAGGGTATAATAAACGGGCATGGCCAGAAGCAGAAGATCGGCCCGGTCCACCTCATCCATCAACCCGTCAAAGCTCTCCCCGTCCTTTTCCAGTTTCCTGACCCGGAAGCCCGGCTGGGTGTAGACGAATTCCGCCCCATTCAGATTTCTTTCCAGATAGCGCACATGCTCCATGGTCACGCTTTCATCCCCCTTGGGGCTGCCTCCCAGAACCAGTACTCTCTTCATTTTTCCGCCTCCCGAAGCAATTCCTCCGCTTCATCGCACCATTCCACCACGGCCCGGG
>QKAI01000134.1 GCA_003246505.1 Spirochaetaceae bacterium
TGAGAGGTCTGTCAATCCGGCTCTCCCTGAACCGGGAGGACCATTCCAGGGTAAAGGCACAGTTCATCGGCTTGAAGGGAACCGTGTGTATCCCCCGATGGGCAAAGGGGGAAACCCAGGATCCGTCGGAACCGGTCTCAGGCCAGGAGGCACCTCCCAGAGCGAAAAGAACCGGTCTATCCCTAATAAGGATACTCCCTTCACTTCCCTCCAGGACGGGACCCTCTTCAGTCCATCCGGTAAAACGGAAATTCCCCAGAAAACGGAAATCCCCGTGGGAATTCAGTTTGTCCATCAGAAGTGAGAGAAGGCCTTTGGCGGTGTGCCGGTCGGGATAAATCTTTCCCCCGTTGCCCTCCATGACGGAAACCCCCAGCTTCCCAAGCCATTCTATGGAATGCTCGGAGGAGAAATCCCGCAGTAGGGAGTCGAAAAGTTCCCAGTTTTTACCGTATCTCCGGGCCATTACCGGGGAAGACTCCCTCTTCGTTATGTTGAGACCGGTGCTCCCCGCCAGAAGGAGTTTTCGCCCAGGACGGCTTTTCCCATCGTAAAGGTCCACCCCGAATCCATGCTCCAGCAGGGCCGATGCGGCATAGAGACCCGCCGGGCCGGCGCCGATGATGACCGCTTTCTTCACGGAAGGTACCAATTATTCCACCCAGGAGACCAGAGACTCGTCGTAGCGGGTACGGGGCGGGAGGCTTTCTCCGGGATATCCCAGGGAAACAACCGCCAGGGGCAGCAGATTATCCGGAACAGAGAGTAGTTCCCGGATCCCCTCGATCCGGTCTCTGTTGGGATAAACCCCCAGCCAGACCGATCCGATCCCCAGGGCCTGGGCGGAGAGGATGAGATTCTCCACCGCGGCGGAACAGTCCTGCAGCATATAGCCGGGCTCTCCCGTTTCTCCCAGATAGGCTTTCTGCGGGTAGCCGCATATGACGACCGCGGCGGCGGCCTGCTTGAGCATCTTCCCGTAGGGCAGTACGCCGGCCAGGGTGGAGAGAACCCCCGCATTGGTGACGGCGTAAAAAAACCAGGGGTCCTTCGCAACCGCGGAAGGGGCTGCCATGGCCGCTTCCAGCATCTTTTTCAGATCCCCCCTATCGATGGCCCCCTCACGATACCGTCTGATGCTTCGACGGGAGAGAATGATATCCTGAAAATCCATAATCCGCCTCCTTACCGATCTGTTCAAACTTAACCATTGGCGTCCCCTTTGTCAACTTTCCCTAAACGGCGCCTCAAAATCTTTCGATAAGGAGAGTGTGAACATCAAATCATATGCCCCTTTTCTGATACTTTTCGGTGCATCCCTTCTCTTTCCCCAGGACGTGAGCCATCGGGTGGAGAAGAGGGAAACCCTCTACTCCCTTGCCTCACGCTATGGGATTTCCGTTGAGGACATCATGACCGTAAACGGTCTGGAGGACAGTATCATCAAGGAGGGTGACGACCTGTTGATACCCGTCGGGGCGGGTGAAACCTACTGGATCGTCAAACCGGGGGACTCCCTCTCCCTCATAGCCCTGAAGACGGACGTCTCCGTGGATGAGATCAGGGCCGCCAATGATCTGGAGGGGGAGAAAATCCTGCAGGGACAGAAACTCATCATCCCCTCGGAAAGGGAAAGTGACCGCACCTATACGGTGAAGAAGGGGGATTCCCTCTGGAAGATAGCCGATACCCACATGACCTCCGTGGAGGCTCTAGTGCGTATAAACGATCTGGAGACGGAGAGCATTCAGCCGGGAATGGAACTCAAGCTGCCCCTTTTCACCCAGATCAGCCGGGGCATAAACATCCTCAAGGCCATGCTTAACAGCCGTACCGAACCGGAGCAGGGTCCCTGGTTCAACGGGGAACCGGAAAGGCGCACCCAGCCCTCTTTGGATTACGGGGAACTCCCCCGGGAAACCACCGTGGAGAGTTTTCGTCAGGCCCGGGAGGTGCTGGGAAAACTGGACAGGGAAATTGAAAAGGCGGGCCTGCTCTCCCGGGATCTGAAGGGGTGGACCATCGTCATTGATCCGGGGCACGGCGGACTGGACCCGGGGGCGGTGGTGGAAACGGTGGACGGGAACGGCAATTCCGCCTACGTGGTGGAGGACGAGTACGCCTACGATATATCCCTGCGGGTTTATGCCCTGCTCAGACAGCACGGGGCCGATGCGGATCTCACCGTCATCAGCCCCAACCACCATATACGCCACACACCGGACGCCTCCATGACCTTCGTCAATGAAAAGAACGAGGTTTACAACAGCGGGAGGCTGAACCGGACAGGGGCCTGGTCAGAATGGCCCGCCGGAGGGAGCCGGGGGCTGGAGAAACGGCTGGAGACGGCGAAGGAGATCATCGACCGGGAGAAGAACGGCCGCTCCCTTTTCATAAGCATACACTGCGACAACACACCGGGGGGATTTCCCCAGAGCGGTATCATCGTCTGGGGAAAGGACGGGGAGGAGAAGGAGCGGTCCCTCAATTTCGCCCGGTCCTTCCAGGATTCTTTTCCCGCAGGACTTGAAATAAAGGAACAGGAGCTCCATGTTCTGGGCGGGAATCCCGCACGGGACGGGGCCCTGCTGATTGAGATAAGGAACATCCATTACGATAACAATTCCTGGGCTCTCAGGAACGAGGAACTGAGGGATCAGGACGCGGAGAAAATAGTGGATTCCCTTCTCCATTTCGTTAGCACATATTGATTTTTTGCTTCCTATGGGCTATAAAAAAGGCCAAACCGAGGAGAATATTTTGAGTCAGCAGTTACGGGTTCCCCAGGGAACGGAAAGTTTCTTCCTTGAAGAAGCGGTAAGACATAAGGATATATTGGGACGTCTGGAAAAGCTGTACCGTCTGTGGGGGTACCTTCCCGTGCAGACTCCCATGGTGGATTTTTTCGACAGTTACAGCGACCTGCTGGACAGGAAAAGGCAGGAGGAGAGTTACCGGATGATCAGCCGGGAGGGGGATCTTCTGATACTCCGTTCGGACATCACCCTGTTCCTCGCCCGCCAGATGGCCCTGGTCCTCGAGGAGGACCACCTGCCCGTCCGGGTCTTCTATTCGGACAGCATCCTCCGCTATCAGAACCATGAGGACATCTCCCATAACGAATTTTTCCAGACCGGCTGCGAACTGATAGGGAGGAAGGGCATCATGGGTGACCTGGAAGTGATCATGCTCCTCCACGATCAGCTGACCGCCCTGAATCTCCCCGCCTTCAGGATCCATATCGGTTCCCGCTCCCTCTTCAGGACGCTCCTTTCTCTCCACGGGCAGGAGAAGAATGAGGCGGAGCTGGCCCGACTTCTGGATATACGGGATTACGAAGGCCTCTGTTCCTATCTTCCCTGCGAAGCGGCGGATCTTCTCTTCTTCATCGGAACGTCCGATGAATTCCGCAAGAAGGTTTCCTCCCTGTCCGAGGGGATGGGGAAGGGCCTGAAAGGGGATCTCTCCCTTTTTGAGGATCTGCTGGATCAGCTGAAGAAAACGGAAAAGGATACCTGCTTCCGCGTGGACATGTCCGAAATCGGAGGGCAGCCCTACTATACGGGATTTGTTTTCCAGGCCTATATGGAGGGCGCCGACCGGGCCATAGCCTCGGGGGGACGGTACGACGACCTGTTCGGCCGGTTCGGCAGGGATGTCACCTCCGTGGGATTTTCCCTCCTCCTCCGCAAGATAGAGAAACTGATGGAACACCCCGCTCCGGACAAACCCTCCCACGTGCGGGGGGAGGGAAAGGATTTCGCCGAACTGTACCGGGAAGCATCCCGGAGAAGAGACCGGGACGAGCCGGTCTGCATAGGATAATGAGAGAATGAACAGAGAACCCTTAACCATAGCCCTCCCCAAAGGACGCCTCTTCGAACAGGTACAGGAATTCTTTTCAGCCAAGGGTCTGAATTTTCAGTTCGAGAAAAGAAAGCTCGTATCCTACGACGAAGAGGGCCTTCTGAAAATCTATCTGGTCAAGAACAGCGACCTTCCCGCCTATGTCAACTCCGGCATCGCCGGTTTGGGTGTGTGCGGGGACGACGTGGTTTATGAATCGGGCCTTGATTTCTACAGGATACGCACCTTCGATTTCGGGGGGACCCGGCTCTCCATGGCCGCCCTGCAGGACAGGGTGGAGGAAAATATCCAGAGGGAACTGACCATTGCCACTTCCTATACGGCCATGACCCGGGATTACTTCCACGAAAGGGGAATTCCGGTGAATATCATACGCCTTAACGGAAGTGTGGAGCTGGCCCCTTCCCTGGGACTCGCCCCCTATATAGTGGATCTTGTGGAAACGGGAAGCACCCTCAGGGCCAACGGGCTGGAGGTGATTCAGGACCTCATGACCATAAAGGTGAGGATGATTTCCAACAGGGCCTATTTTAAACTGAATTACGACAGGATACAGACCCTGCTGGACCGAATCGGAGGTGAATAATGGCAACAGCTGACGTGATTTCTGTAAAAAGGGAAACGAAGGAAACATCGATTCAGGCGGATCTTGATCTTAGCAGCAGAGGGGAGATAAGGATCGATACGACCCTCCCCTTCTTTGATCATATGCTCTATGCCATGGCCTTTCACGGAGGGTTTTCCCTGTCCTTGAAAGCCTCGGGCGATACGGATGTGGATCCCCATCATCTGGTGGAGGATACGGGCCTGGTCCTAGGTACGGCTTTCTTACGTTATTTCGAGAAAAACAGTCCCCTCGCCCGGTACGGTCATTTCCGGATTCCCATGGATGACGCCCTGGCGGACGTCACTGTCGACGCCTGTAACCGCCCCTATCTAGTATACCG
>QKAI01000287.1 GCA_003246505.1 Spirochaetaceae bacterium
GTATAAAAGCTCTTCAGGGGGGTGGCCTGGTCCTGTGAGAAGACGTAGCGCCCCGACTCCTCCAGAATGAAATAGCCGAAGAAGAGTTTGCTCAGGAGGGCCTTGGGTATGAGGCTGTTCTTCTTGAGGAAATTCGTGGCCCCGTAGATATGTTCCGATGAGAAGAGATCCTCCGTACCGGCCAGGTCGATCAGCTCCTCGTCGGTCAGGAGTTGCACCGAGAGCCTCTCCGCGTCCATCAGCCCGTCCCGGAGCTTCTCCATCCCGTGGACCAGCATGTCCGCATTGGCCCGTTCCACCCTTCTGTACTCCAGGTTGTAAGTAATGAGATAGATGATGACTCCCATGAGGAGGGGCATGGTGAGGGCCAGGAGGTAGAAAAAGAGAAACTGTTTGACGAATCTTGTCTTGCGGGGCAGGGCCATGGCGTCAGAAATCCTCCGGACTCAGAATCAGCTCCTCCCCGGGATAGGTAAAGGCCGGGGTGATTCTTTTTGTTCCGTAGCGCAAGGTCACCTCCCCCGGTTCGGCGCAGATCAGTCTCAGCCGCCGGAGCTCCCCCCCGCTCCAGTCCAGGTCCGCCCGGAAGCCCCCCCGGAGGCGAAACCCCCGGAGGGAGCCCTCGGGCCATGCTCCGGGCAGGGCGGGCAGCAGGGTGATGGTCCCTTTCCCGCTCTGGAGCAGCATCTCCCCGATGCCGGCGGTTCCCCCGAAATTGCCGTCGATCTGAAAGGGGGGGTGGTCGCAGAAGAGATTGGGCAGGGTTGAGTGGGTCAGGAGTGTTGTAAGGTTTTCAAACGCCTCCTTCCCGCGGCGCAGGCGGGCCTGGAAATTCAGGATCCAGGCCCGGGACCAGCCCGTATGGCCCCCGCCCCCCTCCAGGCGGCGGTTGAGAGTCCTTACTGCGCCCTCGCAGAGTTCCGGAGTGGTTTCCGGTGTGATCTGCAGGCCCGGGTAGAGGGCGAAGAGATGGGAGATGTGCCGGTGCCCCGGTTCCTCCTCGCCGTACTCTTCCAGCCATTCCAGAATCCTCCCGTCCCTTCCCATGGCGATGGGGGGAAGCCTCTTCTCCAGGGCGCGGTATCGCTCCCCGGCCTCCTCTTCTCCAAGAATGTCCGCCCACTCCGCCGTCCCCAGGAAGAGCTCCCGAAGGATCTGGCTGTCCATGGCCGATCCCTCGCACATCCGCCCCCGCCGTCCCGATTTCCCGATGTAGGTATTCTCAGGGGAGACTGTGGGGGAGGTGACCAGGAAGCCCCGGCCGTTCTCGGTGAGGAAGTCTTCGAAGAAGAGGATGCTCTCCTTCAAAACCGGATAGGAGCGCTTCAGGAACTCCCCGTCCCGGCTGTGGCGGTAGTGCTCCAGGAAGTGGAGGCAAAGCCAAGCCGCCCCCAGGCACCAGAAGGTGGCGGGCATCCAATGGTCCTGGGGCGCGCAGTCCCCCCATATGTCCGTATTGTGGTGGGCGGCGAAGCCCCGGCAGCCGTACATCTCCCGGGCGACGGTCCGGCCCCGGGGAATCATCCGTTCCAGAAGATCGAAGAGGGGGGCGTGGCAGTCCCCCAGGCCGCACATCTCCGCGGGCCAGTAGTTCATCTGGGTGTTAATGTTGATGGTGTATTTGCTCCCCCAGGGTGGCTGGGAGTGGGGATTCCAGATGCCTTGCAGATTGGCGGGAAGGGTTCCCGGCCGGCTTGAGGAGATGAGGAGGTAGCGGCCGAAGTGGAAATAGAGGGCGAAGAGCCCCCGATCCGCGATCCCCTCCCGGAGCCGTTTCAGCCTTTCCGATGTGGCGGCGAGGTTCTCCCGCTCCCCGGTCTCCCCCAGGGTAAGGTCCACCCTGTCGAAATAGCGGCGGTAGTCCCCGGTGTGTTCCTCCCTCAAGTCCTCCCATCTCCGGCCGGCCGCCCTGTCCAGTAGCCCCAGGACCGCTTCCTCCGGATCGACGGAGCGGAAGGAGGTGACGCATCCCATGAAAAGGAGTATCTCGTCGGCACCCTTAATTACCATATGGTCCCCCAGGCAGCGGAACGAGCCCCCCTGGACGACCGCCCGGGCGGCGCAGACGAAGCGGACCGGGTCCTGCCCCTGTCCCGACCCGGTCATGACCAGGGTGTCCTCCCCCCTCCGGCGGGAGGCGGCGATATAGTCCTTCCGGCTGAACCGCCCCGCCAGGGAGAGGGCTCCCCGCTTCCCGGCGCTGAGGCGGGTGATGAACAGGCCGGCGGGGGAGGAAACCAGGTGTTCCCGCCGGTAGGAAACGTCCCCCCGGGAGTAGGAGACTTCCATGATCGCCCTTTCAAGATCGAGGACTCTTTTGTAATCCCTCACATCCGATTCTTCGGGGAGGGGAATGCCGTTCCCCGGGAAGCCCGGGGCGAAATTCAGACGGAAATTGCCCGGTGTCTGGTAGCTGTTCTCGTTGTCCGGGGTCCCTGCGAGGGTGTAGAGGGCCAGTTCCTCCGCCTCCTCCGGCTTCACTTCCCGCAGCAGCCGGCGGATTTCCGGAAGGTGGGACAGGGCGTCCGGATTGATCCGGTTCCGGGGGGATCCGTTCCAGACCGTTTCCTCGTTCAGATCGAACACCTCCCGGGTGATGCCCCCGTATACCATGGCTCCCAGGGCACCGTTTCCCAGGGGAAAGGCCTCCTCCCACCGGGAAGCGGGAACGTATTCGATAAGACTCTTCATGGTCAACTTCTCCTTCTCGGAAACGGAAAAAGGAATGCCCCCTGGGAGGCATTCCCCTTATTGGTTCTGGGTCGTGTTATACAGACTATTTCAGGAAATCCGCATAGAATTTCCGGGCCCGGTCGGTGACCTCCCGACCCCCCTGCTTATACCAGAGTTCGGTGAACTTGTCAAAGTCGGAGAGGGGTTTGGTCCCCAGGATGATCTGGGTCACGTACTCCTGGTACAGCTTGTGGCTCTTGATGTCCGGATAACCGTCGTAGATGCTCACTGGGAGAATCTGACCGGCGATGACCCTGGACTGGCTATCCAGGAGAATCCGGCCCAGCTGGTCGGTCAGGTACTTTGTGGTGGGATCGTCGATATACTTGAGGTACTTGGTGTTGACGATCTCCGGGCTTTCCATAACGGTCCCGAAGAAGGGGGCCCGGCGGTTAAGGTCCGGTGCGGTGAACTGTCTCTTCCCGTCGACCACTTTCACGTTGTACCCTTCGAATCCCTGGGCGCAATGTTCGATATACTCGGGGGAGTTTACGTATTCCACAAGCTTGAGACTGTTGATGATCTGCTCTTCGCTCTTGTTGGCGATGCAGATGTCCGGCCGTCTGTAGGACCGTCCGGAGTAGAAACCTTCGTAACCCTTCGCCTTGAGGGCGGGGAGGTAGGAAAGCTTGAAATCCGGGTTTATCTGCCTGGCGTCGGTGATATTGTCCCGCAGCCAGAGGGCGTTGTAGAAGAAGGTTCCCACCTGGTCGGCGGTGATCTTGGCCATCCAGATTTTCTTGGAGTTGACCATGATTTCCGGGTCGATGAGACCCTCGTCGTAAAGGTGCTTGATCCAGGTGACGGCGGCCTTCATGTTGGGGGTAACAGCGGAGTAGGTCAGTTCGCCATTGTACATGTCCCATTCCGGGTAGCCTTCGATCAGGGCAACGCCGAAGGGGGCCCAGAGGTGGTCCCACCAGCGGAGGGCTTCCCGGCCGCTCAGGGGGATTTCGTCGTTGGGATCCCCGTTTCCGTTGGCGTCCTGTTCTTTGAAGGCGCGGAGAACCGTTTCGAATTCCTCGATGGTGGTGGGCACGTCGAGGCCGACCCGGTCCAGCCAGTCCTGGCGGATCATGCCCATGTTAGCCATGTTGTCCCAGACCTGGGGTATGTAGTAGATCCTGCCGTCGGGGGAGTTTGCCCGGACGATGTCCCAGACGTCCCGGGGTACGGACTCCCAGATGTGGGGGGCGTACTTGGGGAGGTAATCGGTCAGGTCGGCGATGGCTCCCTGGCTGGCCAGATCGTACTCGATACCGTTCCAGGGGAGGAAGATATCGGGCATGTCCCCGCTCACGATTCGCAGCTGCAGGTCCTGGATGTACTGGGCTCCCCCGTTCCAGGTTCCCTGGGGGGAGGTGAAGCTGATGCCCAGAGTCCGGGCCAGATCCTGGGCCTGGAAGTGATCCTTCTCCATGGCGGGGAGTTCGTAGGAGTCATTCCACCACTCCAGCCACACCACGCCGTCATCCGATGCGGAACCGGCGTCTTTCTTGCCGTTGGCCGTCAGCGCCGTCAGGCACAGGGCCGAGGCTAACAGCAAAAACATTACCTTTTTCATAAAGGCCTCCATAATAATAATAAAGGAACTATGTCCTTGTTTACAGTGTCCGATGGCCGATGTATCAGCCTTTTACCGACCCCAGCATGGCACCCTTGGCGAAGTACTTCTGAATGAAGGGGTAGGCGACGATGATGGGAACGGTGGCGAAGATGATGGTCGCCGCCTGGAGCGTGTTGGGGCTGGTCAGGGTTTTCACCATGGCCGAATTCCCCCCCTCGTTCTCCGCTGAGGAGAGCATGTTCCTCAGGATGATCTGCAGGGGCTGGAGCTCCGCCTTGCGGATGAAGAGCATGGGGTGCATGTAGAGGTTCCAGTAGTTCACTGCGTAGAAGAGTCCCAGGGAGGCCAGGGCCGCCTTGGAAAGGGGCAGGTAGATTCTGAAGAGTATGGTGCCCTGTCCGGCCCCTTCCATTATGGCGGCCTCCTCCATCTCTTCGGGGATCTGCCGGAAGAAGGTGCGCATGATGATCACGTTCATCTCTATGATCAGATGGGTCGCCACCAGGGACCAGAGGGTGTTCATGAGATGGTAGTTCTTCACGGCGATGAAGTAGGGGATGATGGGGTAGCGGAAGATGAAGCAGAACACCACCAGGAACATGATGATCCGGGCCAGGGGGAACTGGGTTTTGGAGAGGGGATAGGCGAAGAGAGCGGAGAACACAAGGCTCAGCGCCGTGCCGCCCAGGGTTACCAGAACCGTATTCCAAAGACCCCGCCAGAGCCGCTCCGAGCCGAGAACCTGGTCCCAGGATTCGGTGTTGAAGCCCTTGGGCCAGAGGATGACGTCCCCCCGGTTGGCGAAAAAACCCTCGGAGAAGGACATGGCCAGCATGTTCACTATGGGGTAGAGGCAGAGGAGGGCATAGCCGGTCAGGAAGACCAGGAAGACTCCCAGAAGAAATTTGTCGGAAAAGGGGGATTTGATCTTATGATTTTCCATTACCACACCACCCCTTCGCCGGTGAGTCTTTTGGACAGTTTGTTGCTCAGGACGACGAGGATCAGGCCGACCAGGGACTGGAAGAGGCCTATGGCCGTGGTGAGGCTGTGCTGTCCCTGGGTGATCCCCACCCTAAAGACGAAGGTGTCGAAAATGTCTCCCACCTCCAGGGTCATGGGCTTGAGGAAGACGTAGATCCGGTCGAAGCCCTGGGCCATGAACTGGCCCAGCTTGAGCATGAGCATGATGATGATCGTCTCCATGATGCAGGGGAGGGTGATGTGGATGATCTGCTTCCACCGGTCCGCCCCGTCGATCTTGGCCGATTCGTAGAGGGAGGGGTCGATGCCAGCCATGGCGGCGATGAAGATGATCGCGCTCCAGCCCGATTCCCGGTAGATGGTGGCACCGGTTACGATGGAGCGGAAATACTGCTGGTACTGGAGGAAAATGACCGGCTCCTTGCCCGAGGCGGAGAGAATCCGGTTCACGATCCCGTTCATTCCCAGCATCTCCTCGGCGAATCCGGCGATGATGACCCAGGAAAAGAAGTAGGGAATGTATATCGCCGTCTGGACGAAGCCCTTGTAGTTCTTGTTCTGGAACTCGTTCATCATCAGGGCGATGATGATGGGAAGGGGAAAGGTGAATACAAGGGTATATACTCCCAGGACCAGGGTATTCCGGAAGATCTTATAGAAGTCCGGATACTGGAAAAGGTAGCGGAAGTGCTTGAGGCCTACCCAGGGGCTGGCCCAGAATCCCTTGAGAATCTGGTAATCCTGAAAGGCGATAAGCGAGCCGGCCAGGGGAATGAAGCGGAACATCACCAGCCAGATGAGACCGGGCAGGGCCATGATCAGCAGGGTGGCGTTGGCTTTCTTCCATCGGGGACGGTTCAGTTGGTTTTTCATAGGACATCCTCGGTTTTGAAAAGATGACCCATGGTAGATGGGAAAAAATCATCCGTAAATTGGAAAAAAAACATCCATTGGAATTATTTTTCCCCATATCCCCTCCGGCCCATAGGTTCTATAATGCTCTCTGTTACCAAGGAGGGTTTCATGGAAAATCAATACGACGGGGGCCAATACCCCTGGGTCCCCGACCGGGGGGACGGGACCTATGCTAATCCGGTCCTTTACGCCGACTATTCCGATCCCGATGTGATCCGGGAGGGGGATTTTTACTATCTGACCGCCTCCAGCTTCGGCCAGTCCCCGGGGCTGCCGGTCCTGCGCTCCGCCGATCTGGTGAACTGGGAGATCATTTCCTACGCCCTCAGCCAGCCTCCGGGGGAACGGTACCGCCAGGTCCAGCCGGGCTGCGGCGTCTGGGCCCCGGCGATCCGCCATCGGGACGGGAAATTCTGGATCTTCTTTCCCATGCCCGACGAGGGGATCTTCGTCACTACGGCGGAAAGGGCCGAAGGCCCCTGGTGCGAGCCCTGGCTGCTCCAGGGGGGGAAGGGACTCATCGACCCCTGTCCCCTCTGGGAGGAGGACGGCAGGGCCTGGCTCATTTTCGCCTACGCCGGATCCCGCTGCGGCATGAAGCATAAGCTCCATGTGCGTCCCATGAGCCCCGACGGCAGATCCCTGACCGGACCGGGGCAGATCGTCTTTGACGGAACGGCGGACCATCCCACCCTGGAGGGACCCAAATTCCATAAATTCGGGGAGTACTACTATATCTCCGCCCCCGCCGGCGGAGTCCCCCGGGGCTGGCAGGTGATCCTCCGTTCCCGGAATGTGTACGGCCCCTACGAGGAATCGCGCATCGTGCTGGAGCAGAACGGCTCCCCGGTCAACGGGCCCCATCAGGGAGCCCTGGTGGAGGATGCCGCCGGGGACTGGTGGTTCCTCCATTTCCAGGAGCACCAGCCCTACGGGCGCATCTGCCACCTCCAGCCCGTGGTCTGGCGGGACGGATGGCCCATGATGGGGGAGGAGAGGGGCCCCGCCCTGTCGGGGAAACCCGTTTTGACCCACAAAAAGCCGGCGGGGCGATCGGAAATCCTCATCCCCCGGACCTCCGACGATTTCGATGGGGAGACCCTGGGGCTCCAATGGGCCTTCCAGGGAGCGGCGGGCAGGGAGCTGTACAGCCTGACCGAAAGAAAGGGATACCTGCGCCTCCGTGCGGGCCACGAGGGGGTTTCCGATCTTTTCACCGCTCCCCATGTGATCGTCCAGAAGATCCCGGCCCCCGGTTTTCAAGTGGAAACGGAGATGGATTTCCATCCCGGGGAGGACGGCCTGGAAGCGGGGCTGGCCCTGCTGGGGCTCACTTCGGCGGCCCTCTGCGTGATAAGAAAGGGGGGCGTCGTCTCCCTGGGGCTGAGGCTGGACGGGGAGCTGGTCATGGCAAGGGAACTGCCCGCCTCGCCCCTGAAACTGGTCCTCCGCTTTGAGCGGGGGGGATTCTGCCAGTTCGGCTACCGGGAGGAGGGGGAAATCCGCTGGTTCGGGCCCACCGTTCAAGCCCGGGAGGGAAAGTGGATCGGAGCCCGGATCGGACTCTACTGTTCCGCCTTGGGGCCCCTGCCCCTGGAGGGGGCGGCGGATTTTTCCTACTTCCGTTTCAGTCCAGTCTCTTCTGATAGAATTTAGAGAGTTTGTAGAGGGTGTAGCCCCGTTCCTCATAAAAAACATGGGCCCGGGAACGGTGGAGCTGGGAGCTGAGTTTGACGACCCGGCCCCCCCTTTCCCGGATCACCCGCTCCGCCTCTCCCATCAGGGCGCTGCCTATGCCCTCGCCCCGGCATTCGTCGGATACGAGCAGCTGCATCACCTCCCAATAGGGCTCCAGGCCCAGATGGACCACCCGGGCCAGATGGGCATAGCCCACGCACGCCCCGTCCCGGCGGGCGACCAGCAGGGCACCCCCGTCCCGGGATATCTCATCCAGGGTTTCCCGGAAGAGAGTTCTGTCAAAGTCACGGTCCCTGTCCCAGTGCCGGTAAAGCTCCTCCAGTCCCGGCCGGTCCTCTTCTCGGTAAAAGGAAATCTCAATCATTCCCGTCCTCCCTGCCCAGAATATCATCGGCCAGGGCGAGAAATATCTCCACCCCCGGCGGAATAAGCCGGTCGTCAAAATCGAAATGGTAGGAGTGGAGGGGGGGGCTGTCCTCCCCGGATCCCAGGAGAAACAGGGCGCCGCCCCGGCGGGCCAGTTTCAGAAGATGGCCGAAATCCTCGGAACTCCCCATCCCCCGGGTGGGGGTGACGGTCGTGAGGCCGGTCCTTTCGGAGGCCCTTCGTACCAGCTCCACCCCCTGCGGCGTATTGGTGACCCCGGGAAAGACGTCATGGCAGGTGAGGCGGAGGGTCAGGTCCTCCTCTGCGGCGACGGCGGCGGCCAGGGCGGAGAGTCTTTCCAGAAGCCTGTCCAGAACGTCCTGACCGTAGGCCCGGGCTGTCAGGTAAAGGTATCCCCGGCCCGGGGCGACTCCGAAGTCCCCGTCCCCCAGGCGGATGCCGCAGGTGGTGACAAGGCAGAAGTCCTCCGACTCCCTGTCCGGGTTGTAGAGCTCCTTAAGGCCCGTATGGATTCTCTTGATCGCCTCCACGGGGCTCCTTCCCTCCTCGGGGGACATGGCGTGGGCCGATTGGCCGGTTAATTCCAGGGCTATCCCCGCGGAGGGGGAGAACATGGTTCCCTCCCGCAGGACCACCGAGCCCCGGGGAAAGCCGGGCCAGTTGTGCAGGGCGAAAAGATAATCCGGATCCAGTCCCGTGAACCGGGAGTCCTCCGCCACGGCCCTGGCGCCGTTTCCCGTCTCTTCGGCGGGCTGGAAGAGGAGGACCAGCCTGCCCCGGCGGAGGGGGCGATCCTTCAAATACCGGGCCACCCCTATGAGGATGGCCATATGACCGTCGTGGCCGCACTTGTGGGAGATGCCCTCCCTGAGGGACGCATGGGGAAAGAGCTCCTCCTCCGGGATGGGCAGGGCGTCCGTTTCCGCCCGGAATACCACGGTGGGACCCTTCTCCGGGCCGGTGAAGACCGCCGCCAGGCCCTCGCCCCCCAGCCCGGTCAGCAGTTCCGCCGGGCCGCACTCCTCCAGGATGGCCCTGAGCCGGGCGGCGGTTTCCCTCTCCTCCCCGGATAGTTCCGGCCGGCGGTGCAGCTCCCGGCGCAGATCGGTCAATCCTGAAAAAAAATCCTCCCACTCCATTTCAGAAGCCCTCCCTCCGGGGATGATAGCACAATCCCTTTTTCAAGTCTGCGCCCCTCCCTTGACAATAGGCCGCAAATCCGGGAGAATATGTAGCATGCTACATAATGAGGACATGGGGTTCCTGATACAGCTGATCAGCAATCTGCTCAGGAAGGCCGCCAACCATGAACTGGAGGCGAACGGCATTACCATCCGCCAGGGCCGCGTCCTGGGGTATCTCCATGAGAGGGAAGGGCTGGTCACCACCCAGAAGGATATCCAGGAGCATTTTGAGATTACCCATCCCACGGCGGTGGGGATCATCAAGAGGCTGGAACAGAAGGAACTGATAAGGACCCGGACCGACGAAAGGGACCGGCGGGTGAAGATCGTAGAGCTGGATGAGAAGGAAGAGTCTCTCCACAGGAGAATGATCGGGCTCAAGGAGAAGATGGAGAACCGTTTATCCGCAGGGCTCAGCGAAGGGGAGAGGGCCGAATTGACCCGGCTTCTCGTGAGGATTCACGATAATCTTAAGGAGTAGAACATTTTGGATAAGAATATATTCGAGGATATGCCCGTAGGCCGGGCCATAGTGAAAAGCGCCGTCCCCACCATCATCGGGATGCTGGTGGTGCTCATTTACAACATTGCCGACACCTGGTTCGTCGGACAGATCGGCGATCCCCTGCAGGTGGCCGCCGTCTCCCTGACTATGCCCGTGTTCCTTCTGTTCATGGCCGCGGGTAACCTGATAGGCATCGGGGGGACCTCCCTCATCTCCCGGGCCCTGGGGGCGAAAAGGCCGGGTTACGCCCGGAGCGTCTCCTCCTTCTGCTTCCACGTCTCCCTGGTCGCGGGGATAGTCATGGCCGGGCTTTTCCTGGGATTCATGCCCCTTCTCCTCCGGTTCATCGGGGCCAGCGAGGAGACCGCCGCCTTCGCCCGGGAGTATCTGCTCTACGTGTCCCCCAGCGCCCCCTTCGTCATCCTCTCCACCGTATTCGGCAATCTGGTCCGGTCCGAGGGTAAGGCCAGGGAGGCCATGAACGGCATGCTCATAGGGACCATCGTGAATATCATTCTCGATCCGGTCCTGATCCTCCTCCTCCATATGGGCGTGGCCGGCGCGGCGGTGGCCACCCTGATCGGAAATGTGGCGGGCAGCCTCTACTACGTTCTCTACGTTCTGAAAAAGTCGGAACATCTCTCCCTGGCCGCCAGGGATTTCCGCCTGGGCGGGGGAATTCTCACGGGGGTCCTGGCCATCGGCGTGCCGGCGGCCCTGAACAATGTGCTCATGAGCGCTTCCAATATCGTGCTGAACAACTTTCTCGCCGCCTACGGGGACATCCAGGTCGCCGCCATGGGGGTGGCCATGAAGATCGGCATGATCGCCGTCCTCCTCCAGATAGGCCTGGGCGCGGGGATCCAGCCCCTGATCGGCTATAGCTTCGGCGCGGAGAACCACGCCAGGTTCAACGCCATTCTGCGGGTCTCCCTGGTCTACGCCTTCTCCCTGGGAACGGTCCTGACCGTCATCTGCTGGATCGGCTCGGGCCCGGCGGTCCGGGGATTCATCGATTCGGCGGAGGTGGTCTCCTACGGGGTGGAGTTCGTCAAGGCCCTCCTCGTGTCGGGACCGATCATAGGGATCCTCTTCGTCTTCATGAATGCCCTCCAGGCGGTGGGAGCCGCCCGGGAGTCGCTGATGCTCTCCATCAGCCGGCAGGGTTTCATCTTTCTGCCCCTTCTCCTCATCCTCAACCGGACCCTGGGGCTGACGGGCATCGTCTATGCCCAGCCGGCGGCGGACTTCTTCTCCATCTTCCTGGCCGCCCTGCTCTTCGCGGGGAAAAACAGGCGGCTCTGGAACAGGGAGGAGACGGGGATGAAGGAAATCCGGGTCTCCTGAGGGGGAATCAGCCCAGGAGTTCCCCCCCGATTCTGCCTATCATGTCTTCGTACTCCCCGTCGGAGAGAAAGACCTTCCCCGGATTCATGGCGAATACCTGGGTCCACTCGAACTGGTCCTTGTACTTGGGGACCAGGTGGAAGTGGAGGTGGCCGCTCGTATCGCCGTAGGCGCCGATATTGATCTTATCCGGATTAAAGAGCTTTTCCTGAACCCGGGCCACCTTTGCCAGATCGGCGAAGAAGCCGTTTCTCTCCCCTTCGGAGAGGGCGGTCACGTCGCGGACGTGGTCCCTGTAGGCCACGATGAGCCTTCCCGGGTGGCTCTGTTCCTTGAAAAGCACGACGATCGAGTGTTCCAGATCGCAGATCTTGATTCCGAAGGCCCCCAGAAGGTCCCCTTCCACGCAGTAGCCGCAATTGGCATCCTTACCCATAATTCACCTCTGAATTTGTTTGTTGTATAATCTGATAATATCATGGTATCGCTTAAATTGCTAGGGAGAAGCTTATCCGGCGCCCCCGGGCGGGAATATTCTCCCCGAGGGCAGGAAAATATCCGTTTTTCTTTTAATTTTCATTTATATTCTTAATATTTTGGAAAAATACGATTGAATCTTTTATTTAGTTTGTATAAGTTAGGTATTATTCCTAAAAAGGAAAATAAAAGAATAAAAAAGGAAGGTAAAATGAAAAAAAACATTGCTTTTTCATTGTTCTTGCTTCTGACGTTCATCCTGCCCCTGGCAGCCAACGGACAGGGCGATGCGGGTGATGGCGCCAAGACCATCAGATTCTACGGATCCGATTCCCAGTACAACAAGAACATCATCGCGAAATTCGAGGAGGGGAACGGGGATCTGAAGGTTCAGATCGTTCCCATCGACTTTGACAATGCGGAACAGATCATCAAAACGGGTATCGCCTCCGGGAATCCGGTGGACGTCTCTTTTTTCTGGGGCTCCCAGATCAGCGCCTTCGCCAATAACAATATGGCCACCGATCTCACCCCCTACCTCACCGCCGACGGGAACGCCTGGCTGAATACCTTCGTGCCCAAGTACATAGACGCGGGTAAGATCGACGGGAAATACTACGCCGTCTCCTACCAGCCGGTCATCGAGACCCTTTTCGTCAACAAATCCCTTTTCAATGAATACGGCCTCCAGGTTCCCCAGACCTGGGACGAGCTCATGAAAGTGGCCGAGCAACTGAAATCCCACGGCGTCTACGCCACGGGCAACTGGCTGGGGCAGAATCACCAGCTTCTCGTTTTCGCCTATCAGATCATGGCGAACAGGGGCGTCCTCGCCGATTGCACCGCCGGGAAGCTCCCCTTCGCAGGCCCCGGCGAGGCCCCGGGCCTGAGACAGGCCCTCGGCATGCTCAAGGACATGTACGATAACAATTACTGGTATCCCGGAGAGGGGGCTCTGACCGCCACCAAGGATCAGGTGCAGGCCGCCTTCTACCAGGGTAAAATCGCCATGCTCTTTGACGCCGGATCCAATGTGGGGACCTACGAAAGCAACGCCACCTTCGAACTGGGGGTCGCCAAATTTCCCCTCGTCTCCGCCGACTCCAAGTACGCCGTGAACGTGGTCACCAACGCCCTTTTCGTCCCGATCAACGCGGCCCACAAGGATGAGGCCATTCGGTTCATGAAGTTCTATACCAGCGATGCCGGACAGGGCGAGACCATGGCCACGGGGAGATTGCCCTCCATCAAATCCAAGCAGGACAAGATTTCCAACAGGCTCATGCAGGATCTGATGAACACCACCGAGGGGGACAACGTGGTCAGCTACCGCCATATGCAGAACATCTCCCCGGAGATCAACAGCTACCTGCAGAACGATATCGTGAGTTTCGTCTGCTCCGGAGAGAGCATCGACACCGTTCTTGAAGAGCTTGAGGCTCTGAGACTCAAGGCAATCAAGTAATCGCCTTCCCCGGCCGGGCCCCGGTAACAGGGGCTTTCCGGTCGGGGAGGCGCCGGGAGATCTATCATGTCAAAATTAAAAGGAAAAAATATCTACCTGGCCAAGGGGCTGCTCTTCCTGCTGCCCGCCACGGCGGTTTATGTTTTTTTCGCCGTCATACCCTTTTTCGACAATCTCATCCTATCTTTCCACAGCTGGAGCGGATTCGGCGGGAAGGAATTCGTGGGATTCTCCAATTTCATCGAAGCGTTCCGGGATAAGAATTTTCTCCTGGCCATCAAAAATTCCGTCTACCTCGGATTCGCTTCCTCCCTCGTCAGCGTCATCGTCGGCGTGCTGCTGGCCTGGCTTCTCCTCTACGTGGGCAGCGGGATAGGGGGATTCTTCCGTACCATCCTCTTTTCGCCGAGCATGATCCCCGCGGTTATAACGGCCCTTATCTTCTCCTTCGTCTTCGAGCCGGAGATGGGCATCCTGAACAGGCTC
Source organism: Spirochaetaceae bacterium (assembly GCA_003246505.1). Classification (GTDB taxonomy): domain Bacteria; phylum Spirochaetota; class Spirochaetia; order DSM-2461; family DSM-2461; genus SZUA-368. The sequence goes on from QKAI01000287.1 coordinate 13,749, forward strand.
TTCGAGGCGATGGGCCTGGAAAGCCTCAAGCATGCCTGGCTGACGAACAAATCCACCGTGCTCAACTGCATCCTCTTCGTTTCGGCCTGGAAACAGGTGGGGCTCACCATGGTCCTCTGCTTCGCCGGCATGCAGTCCATACCCAAGTCCCTCTTCGAGGCGGCCAGGATGGAAGGGGCGGGGGAAGGGGCCATCTTCCTGAGGATCATCCTCCCCCTGGTCATGTCCTTCGTCCAGCTGAGCGCCATCTTCGCCCTGATGGCGGGGCTCAAGATCTACGACACGGTCCTCGCCCTCACCAACGGGGGGCCGGGGAAATTCTCCGTCGTCATGCCCATGTGGATCATGCAGAACGCCTTCTCCTTCAACCATTACGGCTACGGGGCGAGCATGTCCCTGATCTTCGTCGTCATTGTCCTCCTGAGCATGGTACTGGCCAAGGGAGTCGTAAAGGGGGAAACCTATGAACTCTAAAAAGGAAAGCGCCGAAAGAAGGGGGGCCATGACGGTCATCTCCTACGTCATCCTCGGCCTGGCGGTCATTCTCGTGGCCTATCCCATCCTCTTCCTCATATTCACGTCCCTGAAGACGTCCCAGGAGTTCTATGTCAATCTCTTCGGCATCCCCCGGGATTTCCAGTGGGCCAACTATCCCAGGGCCTGGAACACGGGCCATCTGGGCATGTACTTCATGAACAGCGTGGTGGTCACCGTGGCGTCCGTACTGCTGACCGTCGTCTTTTCCGCCCTGGGCGGGTACGCCCTGGGGAAGATGAACATCCCCCGGTCGGAACTCATCATAATGGCATTCATGACCTTCAACTTCATACCGGGCATCGCCATCTACATATCCCTCTACACCATGATGGCGAAGTTCAGAATGCTCGGGAGCTACTTCGCCCTCATCGCCCCCTACACGGCCTGGCAGATCCCCTTCAGCATGTACATCTTCAAGAAATTCTTCGAAACGGTTCCCATGGATATCATCGAATCCTCCCGGATAGACGGGTGTTCGGAACTCCGCACCTTCCGCTCCGTGGTGCTCCCCCTCATCACCCCCGCCCTCGCCACGGTGGTGGTCTTCAACTTCATCAACAACTGGGGGGAACTCATGTGGGCCCAGATCACCACGGCGTCCTCTATCAACATGAAGACCCTCACCGTGGGGCTTCTTAATTTCAAAACCGAAATGGGGGTGGAATGGGGCCAGTATTCCGCGGGCCTGTGCCTGGTCACCGTTCCCCTGCTGCTCCTCTTCGGCTATTTTCAGAAATACTTCATCGCCGGGCTCACCCAGGGCGCGGTCAAGGGTTAGGAGGCATACCCGTGAGATACACCAATTACCAGTTCCATGTGCCGGAGGAAAAAGTCGTCCGGGTCATCACCGACACGGACGCCAAGAACGAGGCGGACGACCAGTTTGCCGTCGTCCATGCCCTCCTCAGCCCTAAAATCGACAACCGGGGCTTCATCGCCGCCCATTTCGGGAAGAGGCTGGAAGACAGCATGGAGCTCAGCTACTCCGAAATCGAAAAGATTTTCGAAAAGATGGATTTCCCCGGGGAGAATATGATCTTCCGGGGAGCCCCCCATGCCCTCCCGGACAGACAGACCCCCGTCCCTTCCGATGGGGCCAGGCTCATCATCGACGAGGCGATGTCCGACAGGCCGGGGCGCCTCTACGTCCTCTTCCTGGGGCCCCTGACCGATCTGGCCAGCGCCCTGCTCATGGAGCCCCGCATCGCCGGCCGGCTGACCGCCGTGTGGATCGGCGGGGGGCGCTATCCGGCCGGGGGGATCGAATTCAATCTGGGGAATGACGTGCATGCGGCCAATGTGGTATTCTCTTCTTCGGTGGAGCTCTGGCAGGTTCCCAAGAACGTCTACGAGATGATCCCCGTCTCCCTGGCGGAGCTGGAATACCGGGTCAGGCCCCACGGGGCGATCGGCCGGTATCTGACCGATCAGCTGGACGAGCACGCCCGGGAGGAAATCCCCAGGAAGAGCGCCTTCCGGAGCGGGGAGACCTGGGTGCTGGGGGATTCCCCCGCCGTGGGCCTGGTCCTCTACGAGGACCGGTTCTCCTTCGACTACCTGCAGGCCCCCCAGATCGGATCGGACATGGATTACATCCATACCGGCCTCAACCGCCCGATCCGGGTCTATAATAAAATCGACTCGAGGCTCATCCTGGAGGATTTCTACTGCAAGCTGGCCCTCTTCGCCGCGGCGGGCGGGAAGTCTCCCCGGGACAATTGAATTTTAGGAGAAACCATGCATACTTTGATAGGCCAATCCAGTAAGGTGGAGAAGTGGGGCGTCTTCGAATTAGCCCTTAGAGGACCGGAGTCGGGCAATCCCTTCTACGATGTCCGGTTCGGAGCCCGCTTCGCCCAGGGCGGGACGGTTATCGAAGCCCGGGGATTCTACGACGGGGAGGGCGTCTATCGGGTGCGCTTCATGCCCCCCGGGGAAGGGGCATGGGAGGGGGTGACCTTTTCGAACAGGCCGGAGCTGGACCAATTCTCCTGCCGCCTTGTGGCGGAATCCCCCTCGGAAGGTAACCGGGGGCCCGTGGAAGTGGCGAACACCTGCCACTTCTCCCACAGGGACGGGACGCCCTACTATCCCTTCGGATCCACCTCCTACGGATGGGCCCATCAGCCCGATGAATTCGCGGAGAGAACCCTCAACGCCCTCGCCGAAGGGGGATTCAACAAATTCCGCACAGGCATTATGCCCCATTACAGCGAACACAGCCTCTCCACGGCCTCCTGCTTCCCCTTCCAGGGTAACGACGGCTCCGACTGGGATCTCTCCCGGTTCAATCCGGAATATTTCCGGATGATGGAAAGGCGGATCGAGGGACTCCTGGAACGGAATATCGAAGCGGATCTGATTCTCTTCCATCCCTACAGCGGGCCCTGGAATTTCGGCTCCCTCCCGGACTGGGCGGACAAAGCCTACCTGCGCTACGCGGTGAGCCGCTTCGCCGCCTACAGGAATGTCTGGTGGTCCCTGGCCAACGAATACGACCTGATGCCGGACAAGACCGTTGAGGACTGGCACAGTCTCTGCCGGACCGTGGCGGAGGAGGATCCCTACGGGCATCTGCTTTCCATCCACAACGGGGTGAGGCTGTACGAAGCCTGGAAACCCTGGATCACCCACGCCTGCATACAGGACGGCCTGGCCGTGGAGATCCCCGGACGAGCCGTGGCTCTGAGGAACGCCTACATGAAGCCGGTCATCTATGACGAAGTCTGCTACGAGGGCAATTTCAAGGACCGGTGGGGCGACCTGAGCGCCGAGGAGCTGGTCTTCCGGTTCTGGCAGGGAGCTATCTCCGGGACCTATGTGGGCCACGGGGAAGTGGTGGAGCATGACGGGCTCGGACGGGACGTGGTATGGACGGGCATAGGGGGGGAGCTCCAGGGGCGGAGCGCCCCACGCATCGCCTTTCTGAGGAAGATACTGGAGGAGGGCCCGGGCTGCGGCTGGGAGCCCCTGGACCCCTGGTGGCATACGGGCATGGCGCGCAAGGAAGACAAGACCTTCCTGGTCTACCTGGGCAAGGACGCTCCCGGCAGTTGGGAATTCCGGCTCCCCACGAAGGAGCTCGTCCTGCCGGAGGGGGCGGAGTTCCGGGTGGAGCTCATCGACACCTGGAATATGACCGTCACCCCCGTGGCGGGGGTATTCACCGCCCTGAGGCGGGACGATTACTTTTACGGCGACAGGGGCGGCGGGAAGGTGCCCCTTCCCTCCGCCCCCTATATGGCCCTGAGGATCCGGGCCCTGGAAGGATAGCCGCCG
>QKAI01000123.1 GCA_003246505.1 Spirochaetaceae bacterium
TAGCCTCGGCCCGGGATTTCTTGCGGATGAGGATGGGGGCCAGGATCAGATTCTCCAGAACCGTCTTATGGGGGAAGAGGTTGAAGCGCTGAAAGACCATGCCCATTTCCAGCAGCATGGCTTTCTGCTCATCCGCGGGAACCCGGTGTACGGTCCGGTTATGCTTCCTGTGGAGAAAAAGCTTGTCCTCCACGAAGATCTTCCCGCTGGTGATCTCCTCCAGGTGGTTCAGGGAGCGCAGATAGGTCGATTTCCCCGCCCCGGAGGGTCCGATGATGCAGATGACCTCCCCCTTCTTCACGGCGAGGTTCACGTTCTTGAGAACTTCCAGGTGCCCGAAGGATTTGCACAGGTCCTCCGTCCTTATGAGATATTCGTATTCCCGGGGCTGTTTATCATTATTCATAGACGGATAACCTCTCTTCCACCTTTCCGAAGAGCCAGGTAAAGATGGCGGTGACAATCAGGTAGATGACCAGGGCGGGGAGGAAAACGAGATAGCTCCCTTCGCTGGTCATGATCGTTTTGGATATGGTGGTGATGTCCATCAGGGAGATGGCGAAGACAAGGGACACGTCCTTGATCATCATAATGAACTCATTGCAGAGGGGGGGGATCATCCGCCGCGTCGCCTGGGGTATGACGATGTGGGCCATGGTGTGGGCGTAACCCAGGCCCAGGGCCTTGGCCGCTTCGTGCTGCCCCTTGTCGATGGACTGGATGGCGGCGCGGACGATCTCGGCGCAGTAGGCGGCGGAGTTCAGGGAAAAGGCGATGAGCGCGGCCAGGAAGGCCCCCTTGTACACCGCTTCCGGATCGGCCATGTCAAAGAGCCCCCGCCAGGAGAACCCGAAGATCCCGGGTATGGAAAAATACACCACGAAGAGCTGAATCAGGAGGGGTGTGCCCCGGAAGAAGAAGATGTAGCCGCTGCAGATCCTGCTGACGAATTTATTATCCGAGATTTTTCCCAGGGCCAGGAAGACGCTGAAGACGAATCCTATGAGAATGGACAGGGTGGTCAGCATCATGGTCAGCTTGACCCCGTGCAGGAGATTCTGGCGGATGCCGAGCATGCGGTAGGTATAGTTGATCATCTGGCCGGTAAACTTTGCAAAACCCTCGTCCGCTTTGAAAACTTTACCGGCGAAACCGACATAGGATTCCTGTAGCGCCTTTGCTCCGGAGGTGGTAAAGGAGAGATAGCTGATGAACCCGAAATCGTTGTAGGTCGCGGTGAGGCGCTTCCGGGAACTGTCCTTCTCGTCCTCTATCATCTGCTTAACCGTGGAGGAAGCGCGATCCATCATCTCCGATTCGGAGACATTGATAATTGAGAGAACAATAAACAAAATAACAGCTGCCATTACGACAATGGCAGCTGTTTTTGTGGATCGTTCCCATTTTCTAATGTTTATTAGCTTTTTGAGAAAATCCTTCATGAAGACTCTTTTCAGCCACCGAACCAGTATTCAGTGTTTTCCTTGAAGAAGCCCTCCGCCTTCAGATCGTCGATGGCCTTGTTGATGGCGGACTGGAGGGCGGTGTTTCCCTTGGTCAGGGCCACGCCGAACTGCTCGGCCTCGCTCTTGTCCAGGTAGGCGATCTTGTATTTTTCGGGATATTTGCCGACCTGGCCGTCGGCCACGGTGGAGTCAACCACGACCGCGTCCACCTCTTTGTTGTCCAGCTGGGTGAAGCAGGTGATGACCTTTTCGTTCTGGGCTACGGTACAGTTCAGGGAACCCGTGGAAATATAGTCGGAAATGAGGATGTCCGAGGTGGTTTCCTTCTGCACGGCCAGAGCCTTGCCCTCGAGATCGGTGAAACCGCCGACTTTCATATCCGAATCGGCCCGAACGACGACGGCCTGGTAGTTGTCGATGTAGGGGTTGGAAAAGTCCATGGTTTCCTTTCTTTCGTCCGTGATGGTTACGGCGGAAATGACCACGTCGTAGTTGACGCCGATCCCCTGGAAGATGCCGTCCCAGGCGGTGTTGATGAATGCGATTTCCAGGCCCAGCTTTTCGCCTAAGGCCTTGGCGAAGTCGATGTCGTATCCCACGGGGGTTACGCCGTCATTAGCGAAATCTTCGAAGGGGGGGTAACCGATTTCGACGCCGATGGCCAGGGTTCCCGCTTTCATCAGATTCAGGGCAGAGCTGTCCTTTTTTGCCTCCCCCTTACCGTTGGCGCTGACAAAAGACAGTGCGGTAAGAGCCACCAGAAGTACGAGTAAAACTTTCTTCATTTTTTCTCTCCTTATATGTACAGACCGTCCGGTCACATACTGCGATTATCGTAATTTATATCTACGTTTTCGCTCAATCTGTTTTTATTGCGGCAACATATTGCCGTTAATACTTATGCCATTCTTTATACACCAATTGTTTGAGATATGTAAAGCGAATTGGTGAAATATGACCGCTTAAATCGGGATTTCCCCGGGCCTGTCCCCCCGTATTCCGGAATAGCGCATAAATATACATAAATGGCGGGGCTTTTCCCTGAACCCGGGGCGATGTATAATAGGAAACCAGAAAGGAGACCTGCGATGATTGTCAAACGGGAAGATATGAAAACGGAAGTGCGCGACGCCATGAGGGGCGGCCCCGGGTCGGTGAAATTCACCCATTTCGATTCGGCGGAAAACATGAAGAACTACCGTCTGGTTAGCGAAATCGTCCTTACCCCCGGATCGGGCATCGGCGAGCATGAGCACAGGAACGAAACGGAATACTACATCATCACCGCCGGCGAGGGCGTCGTGATAGACAACGGGGTGGAAACCCCGGTCAGGGCGGGGGAGGTGGTCATCACCCCCCACGGGAACAGCCACAGCATCACCAATACGGGTTCGGCGGATCTGACCATGATAGCGGTCATCGTCACCTACTAGGGATGGATCTCTTCCAGGCCCAGCCGGACAGGAACGCGGAGCCCCTCGCCGCCCGCATGCGCCCCAGGACCCTGGGGGAGTACGTGGGACAGGACCATATCCTGGGGGAGGGCCGTCTGCTGCGCCGGGCCATTCAGGCGGACCAGCTCTCCTCCCTCATCTTCTACGGGCCTCCGGGCACGGGAAAGACGACCCTGGCCCGGGTTATCGCCAACAGTACGAAAAGCTATTTCATCTCCCTCAACGCCGTTCTGAGCGGTGTCAAGGAGCTGCGCGAATCGATCGACGAGGCGAAGGAGAAGAGGGAGCTCTACGACCGCCGGACCATACTCTTCGTGGACGAGGTACACCGCTGGAACAAGAGCCAGCAGGATGCCCTGCTCCCCTGGGTGGAGAACGGGACCATCATCCTCATAGGGGCGACCACGGAGAACCCCTACTTCGAGGTGAACTCCGCCCTGGTCAGCCGGAGCCGGGTCTTCCAGCTCAAGGAGCTGACCGACCGGGACTTGCATGATATCGCCCTCCAGGCCCTGGGCGACCGGGAGAGGGGTTACGGCCAGTGGAAGGTGGAGATAGCCGAGGAGGGCCTTGCCCATCTGGTGGACGTGGCATCCGGTGACGCCCGCTCCCTCCTCAACGCCCTGCAGCTCGCAGTGGAAACCACCCCCGCCGTCTTTCCCCCTCCCCCGGGAACGGTTATAGAGATAGACCTGACCACCTGCGAGGAGAGCATTCAGAAGAAGGTCGTCCTCTACGACAAGGAGGGGGACTACCACTTCGACACCATAAGCGCCTTCATCAAATCCATACGGGGCTCCGACCCGGACGCTGCCCTCTACTGGATGGCCCGGATGATCCGGGCGGGAGAGGATCCCCGTTTCATTTTGCGGCGCATGCTCATTTCCGCCAGCGAGGACATCGGCATGGCGGACCCCCACGCCCTGACCGTGGTCACCTCCGCGGCGGCCGCCTTCGACCGGGTGGGGCTCCCGGAGGGCCAGTTCCACCTGACCCACGCCGCGCTGTACCTGGCCACGGCGCCCAAATCCAACTCCGCCCTGGCCTACTTCGATGCGATCCGGGCCGTGGACAGGGAACAGGCGGAGGTGCCCAACCACCTGAAGGACCCCAGCCGGGACAAGCACGCCTTCGGCCACGGGGAGGGGTACAACTATCCCCACGCCTACCGGGACCACTGGGTGGCCCAACAATACTTGCCCACCAGTCTTAAGGGTCGCCTTTTCTATCAGCCCTCCTCCCAGGGATACGAGGGTAAGATCCAGTCCGATGTCATCCGCCGGCGGGAGGCCCAGCTGGCGGTCATGCTGGACGAGACGCCGGAGGTGCTCACCTACTCCCCCGGGGGCAAGGAGCGGGACCGGTGGCTCAAAAGGACCCTCTCCGCGGGAACGTCCCTCCCGGCGGAACTGTTCCAGGCCCTATTCCAGGACCTGTCCATCAACCGCCATGACCGGATCCTCGTGGCCCCCATCGTGACGGGGCAGATCTTCTGGGAAGCCTACCGCCGGGTGCCCGAAGGGGGGCTCTGGGGCCTGGCCGATTCGGAGAAAGTGCGGGACCTCATCGGATTCTCCCTGGAAAGCCTTCCCGAAGCGGAGCGCCCCTTCCTGATCGGCCGGGATGAGGTGGACACCCTTCCCGAACTGGAGGGGATCTTTCTCACCGAACCCCTGCGCCGGGACATGGGAGAGGTGCTGCTGAGCGTTCTCATCTCCCGCCTGGTGTCCGGGGGATTCCTGCAAGTCTGCGAGATAGACCGGAACAGGACGACCCGTTTGACCTCATTCCTCTCCGGGGAAGTGATGCCCGGGGAAGAATTGCTGGTGAAGGTAATAAACGCCGAGGAGGGACTGTACGGTAATTTTCAG
>QKAI01000140.1 GCA_003246505.1 Spirochaetaceae bacterium
GAGGAGTTGCTGAGAAGGTGGGCGTACCTCTCCCCCGGGGAGGGTTCGCTCTGCTTCCGTCCTGTCATCCGGTAGAGTCGGGACTCCTTTTCCAGATAGAGCAGCTCCCCCATGGCTTCGGCGCATTCCGGATCCACCCAGATCCCCCCATCCTCAAGAATCTGATAGACCAGGTACTCCATGGCCTTGGGAAGATCGTAATCCCTGGTATCACACTGGGAGAGAATGATGTTGTATCCGTCAAGGAATTCACGGTTTTCCTCAAGGAAGCTCCGGCACTGGACCGCCGCATCTATGGCTTTGATCAGAGTCTCCCGGTAGAGTGCGGCATAGCGGAATAAACCCTCCAGGCCGAGACAGGGAGCCCCTCCCCCCGCATTGTTGATATCCCTCAGCTTAACATTCAGCCCTTTCATGAATTCCGGCTCCAGCACCATGAGCTGGGAGCGGGAATATATTCGGACATAAAGATAAAACATTCTGGATTTCCTTCTATTCTAGGATATAATAGGGGGGACCGATTATGCGCTATTTGAAGTACAAGGATGCAACCTACCGGAACCTCATCTTTAATATATCGGAAAAGGCCCCCCTGAATGCAATATTAAAATGCATAAATCTTGTTGATTCGGGGATTTCCCGGGAACTTCAGGAACATATTTATTATTCCACCATGGAACTTGTCAACAATTCGCTCCGGGCTCACAGGGAGAGGGGCAGGAGGGAAAAACCGGTCCGGCTCAAGGTCTCCGCCGGAGAGAATTCCCTACGGATAGAGATCCTGGATTTCGGCGGGGGCTTTGATCTGAGGGAGCTTCCCTACGACTACAGCCTCCCCCCTGACAGGGTGGATCTGGAAAGCCCCTCCTTTCAGCGGTACAGGGAACGGTACGATTACCGCCGCTTCGGAATGGGTCTTCTTACGGCAAGACAGCTGGCCAGCGATTTCTCCCTTCGCTTCCACAGGGACGGAGACCTGACTGACCGCTTCAGGGAGGGGGAAACGGACGGGACAATTATAACGATGGGAATAGACTGGAATGGATAAAATCATCAGATCGATAAAAAGGGACACCTGCTTCATCAGAGCCTTCGCCAACGGGCACACCGGGCAGATAAGGGATATCAATACCCGGGGCATGAAGGTCGCCCTCTTCGGACATCCCCTGATCGGAAAGGGGGATTCGATAAACATCAAGGTGGTCCCCGATGAGGAGACGGGCCTGGAACCCTTCTATGTCCGGGGAAGGGTCATGTGGGTCAAGGGGGAAAGGCGTCTCGTCAATTTCGGCATCCACTATTCCGACGAGGGCAACATGTCCGTTCTGAGATCCCTGAGAAAGATCATCCGTACCTGGCGTTAGGCCTGTTTCAGATATTTCTCCACCGCTTCCCTGTTCTTCTCGTTAAAGAAATCGGTCCCCTCCCTTCCGCTGTACATCCCTTCTATACGGTCGGCGTAGTATTCGGCCACCCTGTGCCGGACCAGTTTGAGGGTGGAGTTGATCAGCCCCTTTTCCTCGGAGAAGGGTTCACCGATCAGGGCGAAGGTCGAGGGAATCCAGAGCGGCGAGATGCGCCCCTCCTCCTTGAAGGCATAGAGGGAGTCGTAAACCGCCCGGAGCAGCTCCTCCGTCCCGGATAGGCCCCGGTCCCTTACCAGTTTCGCCACGGCCCCGTCATTCAAAACGACAAGGCCCACCGTATATTTTCTCATATCGTTGTAGACCATGATCTGATCCACCAGCTCAGAGGAATTCATGATCCCTTCCTCTATCTCCTCGGGGGAGTATTTCTCCCCGTCCGCCGAGATAAGCAGGGCCTTCGCCCTTCCGGTCACCACGAGAAAGCCGTCATCATCCAGATATCCCAGATCCCCCGTCCAGAGCCAGCCGTCCCTCAGGGCCTCGGCGGTGGCTTCCGGGTTCTTGAAATACCCCTTCATCACATTCCCCCCGCGGATGACGATCTCCCCCGCTTTCCCCCGGGGCGCTTCCCTCTCCCCGTCCTCCATGATGCGGCACTCGATGGAGGGCAGGATGACCCCGGAGGAACCGAATTTCGCCCTGCCGGGAGAGTTGGCGCAGATGATGGGGGCCGCTTCGGTCAGGCCGTATCCCTGATAAACAGGAAGGCCGATGGCCCGGTAGAACTCCTGCTGCTTTATCTCCAGGAGAGCCCCTCCCCCCACGCAGAACGTGATGGCGCTGCCGAAGACCCGGCGCAATTTGGGAAAGATAAGAAGAGAGGCAAGGCGGTAGGGAAGGAATCCGAGAACCCGGTCCCTCAGGGGGGTCCTGTCAAAGCCGTTCCCGTTGATGCGGATGCCCCACTTGAGCCCGGAGGCAAACAGCCTCTGCACGAAGGGGCTCTGGGTGGCGATGCCCTCCTTCATCTTTTTCATGAAATTGCCCGATAGGGCGGGCACGGTAAGGAGGAAGTAGGGGTTCCGCTCCTTCAGATTCACCGTCAGATTCCGCAGGGCCGCCATGCCTCCGCCCCGGTTGTCGATGAAACTCATGGACAGTCCCCGCAGGAGGCTGATGTAGATGCCCACCGTATGGGCGAAGGAGTGGTCCAGGGGAAGAATGATGAGGGAGCCGACCCCTTCGGGAATCCCCACGACCTTGACCGCATCATGGCTGTTGACCCAGTAATTCCTGTGGGTGAGCATAATCCCCTTGGGATTTCCTGTGGTACCGGAAGTATAGGATATGGTGACCGTGTCATCCTCCCCGATCGTCTCCCTCCGGTGATTCAGTTCCCCCTCCACTTCACGGAAGCACTCCTTTCCCAGGGCGATGAAATCATCGTAGCCTATGAGATCGGAACCTTGCTTCAGATCATAGCGGGCGCAGAGTTTTTCCGTTAGATCCGTATCATGGCTCAGGACGATGAAGAAGGGCTTCCTCTCCAGCCTGTCCATCATGAGAAGGACCTGTTCCAGGGTATATTCCGATACGATGAGGGCGGCCGCTTCGGAGTGGTTAATCCGAAAGGGGATCTCCCCCTCCCTGAGCTTGGAGGAGAGGGGGACCGAGGCGCAACGGGCCTTGAGCACCCCGAATTCGGCAATGACCCAGTTGTAACGCCCTTCGGAAAGCAGGGCCACCGATTCGCCGGGACGGAATCCCTGCTTGATGAGGGCGGCGGCGAAGAGATCCGACTCCCGGTCCACCTCGGAAAAGCTCCACTCCTTCCACTGCCCCTCCCCGTCGCCGACCTTCTGGCACACATAGGACATGTTACCGTACCTTTCCCCCGCCTGGGTCAGCATATCCACTACGGTCTGTTTCATTAATCTCTCCCTTTTTTTTGACATTTTATCACACCCTGTCCAATTGTCAAGAAAACCTGTTCTAACCTATTTCTAACACCGTTTTCACATAAATCGAAGGATATCTGAATAATGTGTTATCAGCATTAGGGCCCCCTATGTAAAAAAACGGAGTGACAGATGAAAATAAGGAGCCAATCCCTGATCCTTATGGCTATGGGATTTCTAACCCTATCCTACCTGGGATGGATGATCCTGGGCCAGATGGGAAGCAGCGAATACATATCCCGGGAGAGGGAGCAGCATCAGGTAGCCCTGATCCAGCTGAACAATTTCGAAGTATCCGCCATAAAGCAGATTCTCCTGAGCGTGGATCTCATTCGGACGGGGGATATGAGCGGCGACCGCATCACCGCCTACCGCATGTCGGAAACGGGCTTCAAAAGGGCTATCTCCGATCTGGAGCAGCTCTACGGCCTGGTGGACGAACTCAGGCCGGAAGTGGAGGCCCTCCGCCGGGAGGGACAGAACCTTTCCGATCTCTGCAGGAACAAGCTGATGGATCCCCTCTACTCCCACAGGGATCTGGATGAGGGGATTATCGAAGAGCTGATCTACGGGGAAATGGAGGATCTCAACACCCGCATCAATTTCATCAGAAAAGGCCTGGACACAAAAATCAGGGGTGATGTGGAGAGGCAGGAGAACCATCAGAGGCGGTTCACCCGTCTCTATCTCCCCCTGGCCGCGTCCCTCCTCCTCACTCTGCTGGGCTTCAATCTCCTCATCATATGGCGCACCCTGAGGCATATCAACAGAACCCGCCACTTTCTGGGCTGCCTGGCCGAGGGGAGCCAGAGTCTTGAGGAGACGCTCCTGGAGAGGGGCAACGATGAGATTACCCATCTGCGCCGCAATTTCAACCGTTTCATGGGGAATCTCAGGGAGCGTCACACCACGCTCAGGACCATATCGGACGGGCAGGTCCGTTCTGGTGAAGATCTGAACCGTATGGCCCTGGAGCACGGAGCGGCGGCTCTCCAACTGGAACGGAGCCTTAAGAATATGGGCCGGCAGGCGGACAGCATGGCGGACATGGTCAAATCCTCCCACCATGAGATAACCGGCATGGACCTCTCCCTCCGGTCCCTGGAAACCCTGGCGCGCACCCTGGACGATAGGGTCTTGACCATGGTAGGCCAGGGTTCACAGGTACAGGAAAATCTGGACGCCCAGCAGTCCGCCCTGGACCAGCAGGTGGAACTGACCCATAGGATCAACGAGGAGACCCGGGAGAATCTCCTGAGGATGGAGATGCTGAGAAACCTGATCGGGGAGATACTTGAACAGTCGGCGGGCATCGCCGCTTCCATCGTCTCCATACAGGATCTGGCGGATAAAACCGATCTCCTCGCCATCAACGCCTCCATAGAGGCGGCCCATTCCGGCCACCATGGCAGGGGGTTTTCCGTCGTGGCCGGGGAGATGCGGCACCTTTCCGGGGAGGTG
>QKAI01000016.1 GCA_003246505.1 Spirochaetaceae bacterium
CAGCCCGGAGCTCCACGAGGCGTGCCGCATGGACGGGGGGAACCTTCTCCACAAGATCTGGCACATAGACCTCCCCTCCATCAAGTCCACCATCGTCATCCTCCTCATCCTTAACATGGGGCAGGTCATGAGCGTGGGATTCGAGAAGGTCTTCCTCATGCAGAATCCGGTCAACCTCACCCAGAGCGAGATCATCGCCACCTACGTGTACAAGACGGGGCTGGTGAACGCCAACTTCGGCCTCTCCACAGCCATAGGCTTCTTCAACTCCCTCATAAACCTGGTGCTGATTTTCTCCTTCAACAAAATATCCCGCAAGGTGGGAGAGGTGAGCCTGTGGTAAGGAAAATCAACCGGAACAGCCGGCAGGACAACATCATCCACCTGGTCTTCACGGCCCTTCTCCTGGCGTCCACGATCCTGGTCCTCTGGCCGGTGGTCTACATCGTCAGCGCCTCCTTCTCCAGCCCCGCGGCGGTCATATCGGGCAGGGTATGGCTCCTTCCCGTGGAGCCCACCCTCAACGGGTACGCGGCGGTCTTCCGGAACAGGAACATCCTCTCCGGCTTCGCCAACTCCTTTGTCTACATGTTCGCCGGAACGGCGGTGAACATCCTCTTCACCATCCTGGCCGCCTATCCCCTGAGCCGGAAGGAATTCAAGGCCCGGAACTTTTTCACGGGCCTCTTCGTCTTCACCATGCTCTTCTCCGGCGGCCTGATCCCCCTGTACCTGGTGGTGAAGAGCCTGGGCCTTTTGAACACCCGGCTGGCCCTGATCATCCCCACGGCCCTCTCCGTGTGGAACCTCATCATCATGAGGACCTACTTCCAGACCACCATCCCCGACGACATGTACGAAGCGGCCACCATAGACGGGTGCAACGACTTCAACTTCCTGTGGCGGGTGGTGGTGCCCCTTTCCGGCCCCATCATCGCCGTGCTGACCCTCTACTACGGGGTGGGCCACTGGAACCGGTACTTCGAAGCCCTGATCTACCTGAAGAACGAGGACCTCTTCCCCCTTCAGCTCATCCTCAGGAGCATTCTCATATCCAACGAGATAGACCCGATCATGATAGCCAACGTGGACGAGCTCATACGGAAGCAGGGCCTGGTGGACCTGCTCAAGTACTCCACCATCGTGGTGGCCAGCGTGCCCGTTCTGTGCATTTACCCCTTCGTGCAGAAATACTTCGTCAAAGGGGTTATGATCGGCTCTTTAAAAGGGTAATCTGTCCCGGGGCGAACCGGGATGAACATAAGGAGAAGAATATGAAAAAGAGAGTACTGATGCTTACCGCGCTAAGCATGGCCGCTTTTCTGCTGTCGGCTAACGGCGGCAAGGAAGCGGCGTCCGGCGGCGGCATAGCGCTCACCCCGGTCGGAACCTACCCGATCGTGAAGGAAAAAACGGAGTTTTCCGTTTTCACCCCCTCCGATTCCTCGGTGATCGACTTCAAGACCAACGAGTTCACCGCCTGGCTCGAGGAAAAGACGAACATCCACGTCAATTTCGAAGTGAGCCCGGAGGACGCGGTAAAGGAGAAGATCACCCTGCTCCTGGCCAGCGGCGACTACCCGGATATCTTCATGAGGACCTACATAGACATGACTCCGGACATCGAGGCCCGCTACGGGATCAACGAAGGGGTCTTCCTGCCCCTGAACGACCTGATTGACGACAACATGGTCAACTTCAAGAAAGTCCTGGCGGACAACCCGGGCATGAGGGGGAACATCACCCACATAGACGGGAACATCTACAGCCTCCCCCGGATCAACGACTGCTTCCACTGCAGCATGCCCATCAAGATGTGGATCAACAAGGCCTGGTTGGACAAGGCGGGCCTGGGCATACCCCGGACCACCGAGGAATTCTACCAGGCCCTGACCTACTTCAAAGAGCACGACATGAACGGCAACGGGGACCCCAGCGACGAAATCCCCTTCGCCGGCGCCCGGGAGAGGGAAGGCTGGTACGAGACCCTGGACTCCTTCGTGATGAACTCCTTCATCCAGGACAACGGGGACAACCTGAGGCTCCTGGTCAAGAACGGGAAAGTGTCCAGCATCGTGAACCAGAGCAAGTACAAGGAGGGCCTCAAGTACCTGGCCAAGCTCTACGACGAGAAACTGATCTACGGCCCCTCCTTCACCCAGAAGCACGAACAGCTGCGTCAGCTGGCCAACCTTCCCGACGTGCTCATAGGCGCGTTCCAGGCCGGCCATAACCAGATGCTCCTGAGCGCCACCACCGATCCGGAAAGATACCGCATGTACGTGCCCATGGCCCCCCTGGCCGGCCCGGACGGGACCCGGCAGACCGCCTATTTTCCGGACAGCGCCTTCCGCAGCGGTCAGTTCGTCATCACCGACAAATGCGCCAGCCCCGAGGCGGCGATAAGGTGGATCGACACGTTCTACTCCATCGACACGGCCATACGGGAGAGCGAGCGGGGCGGCATAGAGGGCAAGCAGTTCCGCTGGGCCGAACCGGGCGAAGTGGGTATGAACGGCAAGCCCGCCCTGTACAAGACCCTTATCCCCCCCTCCATCGAGCCCCAGAACGACAACTGGCACAACGGCTCCTTCTATCCCCGGGACTTCCGCCTGGGCATGGTGACCGATCCGACCATAGACCCCTTCTCCCCTGACGGACTGGAAAAGCTGCTCTTCGAAACCACGAAGAACCTGCACGAGCCCTACATAAGCAAGGACACCAGGATCGCCCCCACCCTCAAGCTGACCGCGGAGGAAGCGGAGGAGACCAGCACCATCAAGGTGGAGCTCCAGAACTACATCGAGTCCTCCAAAACCAGGTTCATCATGAACCAGGCGGACATAGACAAGGGCTGGGACGCCTACCTGGCGGATCTGGAGAAAATCGGTCTGAGCGAGTACCTGAAAATCATGCAGACCGCCTACGACCGGCAGTTCGGCAAGTAGAGTTTTCACGGCTTATGTAATATACTAAGCCCGTTTTGAACCGGCGGGAAGGGCCAATGCCTCTCCCGCCGGATTTCCCCTTTGGCACAGAAAGGAACTTCGATTGAAGAAAGAACGTAAGCGGTGGCTTTTCTATCCCCTGCTCCTCTCCATCATCCTCATCGTAACCCCCTCGTGCCTGTCCCTGCTCTTCCTCATGAAGTACTCCCTGTCCCACACCGTCGCCGCGGCGGAGCAGACCAACGAGCGCATGCTCTACCAGATACGGGACCAGATAGAGAGCGTCTACGGGGAGCTGGAGATGATCACCGCCTCCCTGGCCATGAACCCCTCGGTGAACAGCCTGTTCCGGGAGCTGGAGAGGAGCGACACCCCGGACTTTTACAAAATCTACGAAACCCAGAACAAGCTGCCCCGGTACGATCTCTCCAACAAGTATGTCCAGAACGTGGATATCCTCTTTAAGCGGGGGGACGTGCTGCTCAGCCCCTCCGGGTCCACGGTGGACCTGTACGACACCCTCAAAAGGCAGTATGCCCCGGGATCGGAGGGACAGGGAACGGAGAATGCCCTGTGGAACCGCATTTACCACAGCAGCATCGTCAATACGGGGAGGGACCTCTTCTTCCTCTCCTCCTTTCCCTTTGAGACAAGGACCCCCAAGGCGCTGATCATCATAAAGATCGACAGGGAGGAACTGTATAAGCTCCTCTCCTTCTTTGACATTGGGGACCGGGGGCAGATAGAGATTAACGGAAATCTGAGCGCCCCCATCGTCTACCCCGAGAGATCCCGGGACTTTGGCAATTCCCGCCTGCTGGTCAACCGGGCCCCCTCCCGGCAGGGGAACTGGGAGGTGGTCTCCCGCATCCCCTACTCCTACGTGATAGGATCGGTCAGATCCACCCGGAACACCCTCATCGTGGGCACGGTGCTGAGCATCTCCCTGACCATGTTCCTGGGCTTTATGCACCTTAAATGGAACTCCCGCCCCATCATAGGGCTCATCGCGAAACTGGACCCCTGGGGTGGCAAAACCCGCCCGGCCCGGGGCAGGGACGAGGGCTACGGCATGATCAACTCCCGGGTGGACACCATGCTGGCGGAGAGCCGGTCCCTCAAAAAGCAGCTGGCCCTGCAGAAGAGCTTCCTCCAGAGGAGCTACCTGCTAAACCTGATACGGGGGGATTACGGGGACAAAAACGAATCCCAGGAACTGGCGGCCATCGCGGGCCTCTCCCCGGAGTTCTTTCCCGTGGCCCTGATCATCATCCAGAGCGGCTCCCCCCCCATGCGGGGGGTCAACTACTACACCCAGCGGGACAAAACGGGGAGAGAGACCTACCAGTTCCTGACCGAGATCCTCAAGGCCCCCTCCTTCTTCTACCCCCTGGAAGAGGGGGGGCTGCTCTTTCTCATAAGCAGCTCCCCCTTAAAGAATCCCCGGGAGGCCCTGGAGAAGGACCTGCTGGGCCACCTGGAGAGCCTGGGGGGGGATCCGGTCTCCCTCTTTTACGGGGGCATCGGGGAGGACGCGGAGGAGATCCACAGCGCCTACGCCCGGGCGGAACTTCTGGCCCGGACCACGGTGACCACCACCTTCGGGTTCTACGGCCGGGAGGACATAAGGGACCGGGTGGAGGCCTTCACCTACCCGGTGGAGTGGGAGATAAAACTGCTGACCTACGTCAAGGCGGGGAACAGGGGCAAGGCGGCGGAACTCCTGGACCGGATGGGGGAAGCCAATTTCAAAAGCGGGGACAGCTGCCTCCTGACCCAGAGCCGCTTCGTGTCCCTCCTCTACGGGACCCTGGCCCG
>QKAI01000487.1 GCA_003246505.1 Spirochaetaceae bacterium
ATTCTACGGAGGCCACTTCGGGAACAACTTTCTTAAGGTAATTTTCCACTCCCTGCTTGAGCGTCATCTGCGCCATAGGGCATCCGTTACAGGCTCCCTGCAGTTCTACCTTGACAATATTTGAATCGGTGATGTCTATGAATTTGATATCACCGCCATCGGCCTGAAGACTGGGTCTGACATCTTCAAGAGCCTGGGAAACTCTTTCTTTTAGATCGCTCATGGATGACTCCTTCTATTTTTCTTGTGAAGAGTATAATAAGATTTAACCGGGAATTCAACACCCACTTAAGGGAGAAAAACTTAATTGACGAGGAAATAAAACTATTCTATTATTACGTAAGGGGTTAAGGATGAATTCTATTGTAAAAGAACCGGTATATCTGCAGATCTGCAATATTCTGAAGAATCTCATTGAAAAGGGTGAGTTTTCCAGGGGAGATCGCTTTCTTTCGGAAAGGGAGGTCAGTTCCCGATTTGATGTAAGCCGAACCACGGCTAATAAGGCTCTATCAAGCCTGGTCGGGGAGGGTATTCTCACCTATAAAAAAGGGGTGGGGACCTTTGTAACGGAGGGGTCCTCCAAAATCAGCGTCAATATTCAGGATTTCCTTCGCAAGAACATGGGTATGGCCTTTGATATCAAAGTTTTCTGTGAAAGAATGTTTAAGGAGATCCCTGAAGCGATTCAAAGTGTTTTCAGGGAGGACTTTCCCATCTATTATATTATGACCGTTTATTCCCTTTCTGGCACTCCGGTACTAATCAATCGGAAATATATTAACTGCCCCGATCCTATTCCCTCCGGAGAAAACTTTATCAAGCATGATTATTTTGATTTCAGCTTGTTAAGGAAGGACATCTCCCTCACCAGATTGAAAAAAAACGATGCCCCCCTTATGAAAATGGAAGAGGGGGAGTCCCTCTATCTTATCAGGGACGAACTGGTAAGAGACAAATCGGTCATTTATGATGTTTCCCTTCTGAGATCGGATAGTATCAGTTTTACCATGGATCTGGATGGCATCCTGAATATTCATTACCAAAGCGAGAAATAGGTGGAAGTAAAAGATAAGGTCGTCTGGATTACGGGGGCCTCTTCCGGAATTGGAGAGGCTCTGGCTTATCAGGTTAGCCGCGAGGGGGGCAGGGTCGTCCTTTCGGCGAGAAATGAAGAAAAATTAATCGCCATGGCTAAGGATCTTGGTGATGATTGCCTGGTCCTCCCCCTGGATATGAGCTGCTGGGATTCCTTTCCCGCCGCTGTGGAAAGGGTTCTGGAGAAATGGGGCCGCATCGATATACTCATTAACAACGCGGGGATAAGCCAGAGGTCACTTGTGGCTGAAACGGAAATTTCCGTAGTCGAGAAAATCATGATCACCAATTATGTGGGTCCCGCCGGCCTGACAGGCCTGGTCATTCCCCATATGATGGAGCAGAAGGGGGGGTATTGTCTCTTCGTCAGCAGTGTGGCTGGAAAATTCGCCACCCCCCTGCGAAGCACCTACGCCGCTTCCAAAATGGCTCTCCAGGGGTTTACCGATGCCCTCCGAGCGGAAGTTTATCCCTATGGGATAAGGGTATCCCTTATTGTGCCCGGATTCGTCAAGACGGCCATCTCCCTTAATGCTCTGGAGGGAAAGGGGAACAAACACGATAAAATGGATCCCAATCAGGAGGGGGGCATCTCTCCGGAGAAAGCCGCCAGGATCATTATAAGGGGAATAGTTCGGGAAAAGCGGGAAATTCTGCTCGGTATGGTTCCCAAGACCCGGTTCGCCCTTTTTCTAAGCCGGTTTTTCCCCGGTTTGCTCGCAAGAATGATGCGTACCGCCCGGGTTACCTGATAAGCGGCTAACCCAGAAACAGTTCGATACAGTCGGAAATATAGGAGATGTCGTCCGATTTCAGGACCGCCCTATTGTAATTCGTCCCCTCAAGGGGTTGGGATTTGCGAAGGATTTTCGGCCTTTTCTGGGGGACGTTCCGGTCAAACCAGTA
Source organism: Spirochaetaceae bacterium (assembly GCA_003246505.1). Classification (GTDB taxonomy): domain Bacteria; phylum Spirochaetota; class Spirochaetia; order DSM-2461; family DSM-2461; genus SZUA-368. The sequence continues at coordinate 2,005 of QKAI01000487.1, forward strand.
AATCAGAGAGATCTTTCCCTTTTTCAGTTCGATGCAGGTGATACCCCGTTTTCCGATGCCGCAGCCCGAATTAAAGAGACAGGGAATTATGACCTCATCGGAGTAGATGGAATGGGCCGGATCACCGAATTTATCCCCCCGGGATATTTCGTCCAGCTCTCTCTTGAGTTTTCTGATTTTTCTCTTCAGCTTTTCGTGTTCCTCGGAGGAGCCCTTCCGATAGGTTCGCAAAAGGTACTCCATCTTATATTTCACCATCTCCTTACGGGACTGGGATTCAAAGAGGGGACGATGGGTATGGCCGATGATGGATACGATCTTTTTGTACTGGGAGAACTGGTAGGACTGCTTTTCCAGCCTATGCTTCTTCCAGTTATTATCCCTGTCGGAATAATTTTTTATTCCCAGGGGCTTCACAATATAATGGAGAAGGAATTCGGCTATTTTGTTGAACTGGCTGTAAAAACGGGATGATTGATGGCCGTGGTAGACGAAAAACTCCTGATGGCACCAGGTGAAGCTTACCGCATCATGGAGGGGGAAAAGCTTCTGGTTACTCAATTCCAGGAGTAGTTTGTCATCGTGGTTACCGCAGATTTTAGAAAGTCGGTTATCCTCATGGAACAGGGTAAAGGCCTGATAAAGGCTCTGCCAGCTCTGGCGGATCTTCGGGAGCGTGAATTTCTGGAGTTCCTCCACATCCCCGTTGAGAATGAGGTGCCACTTCTTCCGGTTATAATGCTCCCGGAGAATGCTTTCCACCATCTGCCCATTTTCCTGAAAATCATCCTGCCTTTTCCCGTTGCCCATATGGAAATCACTGAATATGACGACCCTGTCCCCGTCGCTCAGCTTCAGGGGAGTCGCGTTCCTGTAGGTGTGTTCCAGGGAAGGATTGATAACCTTTCTTTTTTTCATTGTTAATAAATTATAGTAGAATTGTTTGGGAATTGTTAGGCTACAGGGGAAATTGCCCCAAAAAATCCCTTTCCAGAGAGGGGAGCTGGGAGGCGAAATGATCTATGTCCTCTTTCCTGACCTCGTTACTGGTGACAAAACGGAACCATCCCCCTTCGGCGGGATAGGTTAGTATATCCCGGGATTTGAGCAGGTCCAGGAGAAATTGCTCCTTTTCGGGGGTATCCACCTGTCTTACCCGGGCGAAAACCATATTGATCTGTATGCTGTCCCGGTCCACTTCAAAGAGCCTGGACCCGTTCAGAGCCTCTCCCAGCCTTTTCGCATTGTCGTGATCCACTTCCAGGCGGTCCACCATATGGTCCAGGGCATAGATGCCGGCTGCTGCCAGTATTCCGATCTGGCGCATCCCTCCGCCCATGATTTTGCGGTTGCGCCGCGCCCGGGCGATGAACTCTCCCTTTCCGCAGAGAAGAGATCCGGCGGGGGCGGTCAAACCCTTGGAGAGGCAGAACATGAGACTGTCCGTATGGGAGGCTATCTCATTTGCCGGTACCTTTAGGGCCAGGGCCGCATTAAAGAGGCGCGCCCCGTCCATATGGACGGGCAAACCGTAATCGGCGGCCCCCCTGTGTATCTTCGCCATCTCTTCCAGGGGAAGAAGGACCCCGCTGGACAGGGGGTTTTCAATCTCGATCAGGGAGGGTCGGGGGAAATGGATATCATCGCTTTTCCGAATTTTCGGTTCAATCTCCTCCCAGGTAAGATAGGAGCCGCGGGGGGAGATGGTGCGCAGGAAGGCTCCGCTCAGAAGAGAGGCGGCGCCGCATTCGTGCTGTATCACATGGGAGTCATCGGAGAGATAAACCTCGCCCCCGGGGCGGATATGGGTCATGATGGCCAGCTGATTGGCAAAGGTGCCGCTGGGGACGAATAGGGCCGCCTCCTTTCCCGTGATTTCCGCCGCCCGGGCTTCCAGGGCGTTGACGGTGGGATCCTCCCCCAGCACATCGTCCCCCACGGGGGCATTCATCATGGCTTCCCGCATAGCCCGGGAAGGTCTGGTTACCGTATCCGATCTCAGATCAATCATGTTTTGTTCCTTATCCTAGTCTTTTTTTGTGAGATAGTGGATCCCGTCACGGGATGAGAGGGAGAAATGCTCCGTCCTTTTCATGAAATGATGAAAATTCAGGGAGGGCTGTTCCATCAGACCGGGACCGCCCATGAAATAGGCCCAATCCACCTGATTGGGCAGGATGAGTTTTTCCCCGAAGAGATTGATGACCCTCTCCATCGATCTTTCCATCAGGCTTAGCCAGATGTCCGATTTGTGATCCAGTTCTTCCCTTTCCGGCCGGCTGATGTGCTCCATGTGATAGAAACCGCTGTCAAAATCCAGCACTTTGATCCGCAGGGCGTCGCCCACCTGGAAATCGGTTCGGTCATAGAATCTCCCCATGTCCAGCACGGGCAGGGAGAGTCGGGAGACATCATGGTTGAGGTATTCGGGCAGATTCATGAGGATAATTTTCTTCCCCAGGATCGGGTGGTAGTCCTCCAGGGTCTGGAGGGTGAAGGGGATCAGGCGGTGGGGAATGATGCCCTCTCCGTCGGTGAGAATGATTTCCCAGGGGGGCAGGGAGGGGGGTGCGAAGGGATGCCACCGGTCTCCGGGGATGAGGATATTCCTGTTGACCTCCTCCCAGGTGGGATAAACGAGAAAACTGGCGTTACGATAGTAGGCACTCTTTCTTATGTAGTGGGAACCGTCGTAGAAATATTCTTCCCGGGAACCGAACTTTTTCAT